>JAJRDJ010000099.1 GCA_028678445.1 Methylococcaceae bacterium | reverse complement strand
ATCGGTGACACCTATGTGACTCAGATTTCTATTAAGGTTTAATCACTGAGCGTTAGATTTACAAAAATCTCCGGACAGTAGTGTTCAGGAATAAGTTTTTCATGATCGAGACCCATTAATGTTCTTCAAGAGCAATTGTTGAGCCTGTGCCACAGGTTTGACATTCGGGGTTGCGGGGCAACCGGACGCGATGCCATTCCATAGTCAGTGCGTCGAACAGGAGTAGAGAGCCGAGGAGGCTTGGCGCGTCCATAGCCAGCAGCTTGAGTGTTTCCAGTGCCTGCATGCTGCCGATAATGCCGGGCAAGGGGGCGATAACGCCCGTCCGGGAGCAGGTTTCACCCAATTCGCCGGCAACCGTGTAGAGACAGTTGTAGCACGGACTGTTACCGACACCCGGCGCGAACACGGCCAGTTGCCCCTCGAAGCGAATGACGGCGCCACTCACCAATGGCTTGCGAGAGTTATAGCAAGCCCGGTTGATGGCGAACCGCGTGGCGAGATTATCCGAGCAATCCAGCACCACATCGACCCCGGCCATTGCCCCATCCAGTTCCTCCGGCGTGAGCTTGCCCTCAAGCGTGGTAATGCTAATTTCTGGATTCAGATCGAGCAGAGCTTGCCGGGCCGAATCCGTTTTCGTCACCCCAAGGCGGGAAGTGGCGTGGAGAATCTGGCGCTGGAGATTGCTGATGTCGACCGTGTCGAAATCGTTGATGACAAGATGGCCGACCCCGGCTGCCGCAAGATACATGGCGGCGGGTGAACCGAGGCCGCCAAGACCAATGATCAGCACGGTGGCTTCGAGCAGCTTCTGCTGTCCGATGATATCGATCTGTGGCAGCAGTATCTGCCGGCTGTAGCGCAGCAGCTGGTTATCATCCATGAGCGGGCAATAGGGGTGGCGTTGTCATCTTATTTCTTGCGCCGGGGCGTGGTGACGGTTTCAGCAAGCGTCATACGAGCATTTATCGGACCAAAGCAGCGCCGTTCTGTAATATCATTGGCCCATCTATCTCTCTTTATGGCACTCAAGCTCATGACTCGGACTCTGGTTCTGCTGGCGATGCTGCTAGGTAACCTGGCACAAGCTGACGATCAAACCCCCGTGCCCATTCCCGATCAGCCTGACCTCCCCGCGCCGGTTCAGAGTGGCCAGCCCATGGAACCGGACGTGACGATCATACGGCGGGGTGAAGAAACCATAGAAGAATACCGCATCAACAATCAACTTTACATGGTGAAGATCACACCCGTGATCGGCCCTTCCTATGTGCTGGTAGACACCAATGGTGATGGGAACCTGGAAGTCCGGCAGGGCGATAATCAACGCGGCATGAACATCAACAAATGGGTGCTCTTCAGTTGGTAACCCCTGATCGCTGATTCAATGCCCGGCCCCCCGTAACCGAGACCCGGGCAGCCTCGCCCCCCCAGTCAAATAAAAGCAATAACCGAGGACTCTTCCGAGCATGTCTGTCAGCGCCCGTCTGGAAAGCCTGTTACGCGCAGGACAAGCCCATCTCCTGCGCGATGGATTGAAAGGACTGGAGAAGGAAAGCCTGCGGCTGTCGAGCCAGGGCCATATCGCCCAGACACCGCATCCCGCCGCCCTGGGCTCGGCACTCACCCACCCGTGGATCACCACGGATTATTCCGAGGCGCTGGTCGAACTGATCACTCCGCCGTTCGCCAATCCCGAGGAAACCCTGGGTTTCCTAAGCGACATACACGCCTTTGTCTATCGCCACCTCGAGGACGAGGTGCTGCTGGCGACCTCCATGCCGATAGGGCTGACAGGCGACGGGAGCATTCCCATTGCCCGTTATGGGCACTCCAACATCGGCATGATGAA
Organism: Methylococcaceae bacterium; assembly: GCA_028678445.1. Classification (GTDB taxonomy): domain Bacteria; phylum Pseudomonadota; class Gammaproteobacteria; order Methylococcales; family Methylococcaceae; genus UBA6136. Next base: position 1,441 of record JAJRDJ010000099.1, on the reverse strand, counting down.
GCATATTTACCGCCGGGGACTAGCCTACCGGTACGGCCGGACTATGCAATCCATCGCTGGGGTGCATTTTAACTACTCGGTCAACGAAGCGCTCTGGCCCGTGCTGCAGGCGCTGGAGGGCAACAGCTCCGCGCCGAGGAGCTATATCGACGACGCCTATTTCGGCGCGATTCGCAACGTACACCGCCATGGGTGGTTACTGATTTATCTGTTTGGCAACTCCCCGGTCATCTGTAAATCGTTTTTTCAGGGCCGTGAATTCCTTGCCTCGCGGTTTACCGAACTGGATAAGGGCACCCTCTACCGTCCCTATGCCACGTCGCTGCGCATGAGCGACATTGGCTATCGCAATGACAACCAAACCAGCCTGGACATTTCGTTAAATAATATCGATGGCTACATTGCCAGCCTGGAGGCGGCGATCAACGCACCCTACCTTCCCTACGAAAAAATAGGCGTCAAGGTGAATGGCGAATACCGCCAGCTCAATGCCAACATTTTACAAATCGAAAACGAGTACTACAGCGCGATACGGCCGAAACAAGTCACCCACTCGGGTGAAAAGCCGACATTGGCGCTCAGAAAACGCGGCGTGCGCTATCTGGAGCTGCGCGTTCTGGACTTGATGAGTTTCGACCCTGCGGGTATATCACTGGACGAGATTCGGTTCCTGGAGCTATTCGTGCTCTTCTCCTTGCTGACGGACAGCCCGCCCCTGACTGCCAGCGAAAAAGCCGATTGCAGCCGCAACAGCCTCAGCGTCGCCTGCTGTGCACGTGGTCCTGGCTTCCAGCTTTTCCATGATGGCCAGGAGGTCAGCCTCGCCCGATGGGCCGGTGAGATTCTTAACCAGCTCGTGCCCCTGGCCAGGATAATGGACGAGGGGCAACCTGATCAGCCATACCTCGCCAGCATCAACAAACAGCGACCCGCGGTGGATGATCCCGAGCAAACCCCTTCAGCCAGGATTTTGCACGAGATGCGTGTCAATGGTGAGACCTTCGCGGAATTCGCCCTTCGGCTGTCAAGACAACATGCCGGCCACTGGGATAAGCGGAAACTCACGGCGGAAAGGAGCGCGAAATTCGCGGAAGAAGCCGAGCACTCCTGGCACAAGCAGGAGCAGATTGAGTCCGCCGATCACATCAGCTTCGATGACTTCCTGAACAACTACTGGAATCAGTCTTAAGGGCACCTCTAACAATTATCCGCTGATGCTTCGACAGGCTCAGCACGAATGGATAACCTACTGATTTTGATAAATAAAAGTTCGCTCCGAGCTTGTCGAAGTGAAATTATTAGAGGTTCCCTTAAGTACGACTGACAGCAAAACAGGAGCAGGCGATTCAGGCCACAAGCTACTCGCCAAGATAAATACTTGCTAACAAAAAAGGGCAGGGTGATACCACCCTGCCCTTTGATTCAAACCGCTAAGTGCGGT
>JAJRDJ010000098.1 GCA_028678445.1 Methylococcaceae bacterium | reverse complement strand
TAGCTCACGTCAGGCTGCCGTGAACAGCCCGGAGAAGCCCATGAAGGCCATCGACAGGATACCGGCGATAATCAGGTTGAGGGCAGTGCCGCGCACTAGTTCCGGGACGGTGGATAGTTCGGTCTCCTGCCGCAGCCCCGCCATCAACACCAGCGCTAGTGTGAATCCGCCGCCGGCGCCGAGGGCGAAGACCAGCCCTTCGATCAGCCCGTAACCCCGGTTGGTTGCGAAAATCGCGAGGCCGAGGATGGCGCAGTTGGTGGTAATCAGCGGCAGAAAGATGCCCAACGCGCGAAACAGGGCCGGGCTGAGTTTCCTGATCACCATTTCGATGAACTGGACCGTGCCGGCAATCACGACGATGAAGCTGATCAGGCGCAGATAGGGCGCATGAATCAGCACATAGGTATTCAGAGCCCAGGCGCAGAGAGCGGTGATCAGCATCACGAAGATATTCGCCAGGCCCAGCCGGAAGGCTGTGTCCAGACGTCCGGAAACGCCGAGGAAGGGACAGAGCCCGAGAAAATAGGACAGCACGAAATTGTTGATCAGCAGCGCGTTGATGAAGATCAGCAGCAGGTCGTTCATCGGGTGCGCTCCTCCCATTTTGCGAGCCACAGGCTCAGCCGCTCACGCCGCTCCCCGATCCAGCTAAACAACAAGAGCAGCAGGCCGAGGGCCAGAAAGCCGCCCGGGGGCAGGACCATGATGACCCATGGCTCGAAGTTCGGGCCGAAGAGGTGAATGCCGAACAGCGCGCCTTCGCCGAGAATCTCCCGGACGCTGCCGAGCGCCAGCAAGGCGAACAGGAAGCCGCCACCCATGCCGATGGCATCGGCCACCGCCAGGTAAACCGAATGTTTCGCGGCGAAGGCTTCCTGCCGACCGAGAATCATACAGTTGACGACGATCAGCGGAATGAAGGCGCCCAGGGCTTTATGCACCCCGGGGGCCAAGGCTTGCAGTGAGAAGTCGATGACCGTGACGAAAGTGGCGATGATGATGACGTAGCAGGAGATGCGGATCTGCCGGGGAATCCAAAGCCGGAAGTAAGCCACCAGCACGCTCGACCCGACCAGCACGAACAGGGTCGACAGCCCCATGGCCACTGCGTTGACCGCCGAATTGGTCACCGCCAGCATCGGGCACATGCCGAGTACCTGCACGAAGACGGGGTTATCCCGCCATAAGCCTTTGACCAGTTCCCGCGCAAATTCCGGGTTCTCTCGCCATAAGCGGGTCAGTTCCGGCGCGGAGATCGGGTGGTCTTGCCATAAGGACTTGATCCGTTCCTGAAGCTTGTGTTCTGTGGGTTCGGCCATGGGTTACCTCGCAGCGGTGGGGGGTTAGGTATGGCATTGATGGATTGAGTGCGGGTTGATGCGCTTGATCGTCCGCCCACTGTGAGGCATGGCGCAGCAACCCGGTCATTCCGCCCTTGCCGTTAACCGCTGCGCCCAGGTCGCGTTACCCTGGTTGATGATCCGCACAACCGCCTTCGATGAAATCGTCGCGCCGGTAATCGCGTCGATTTCGTTCGGCGCGGCTTTGCGGCCCTTTTTGACCGTAAGGATGGCGGGATCGATTTGCAGGCGTTGAAAGTTGGTGACGAAGGCCGCGTCCTTGTAGATCTTGTCGCCGAGCCCCGGGGTTTCCCGGCTGTCGAGAATTTCCATGCCGACCACCGTACGCGGGCCGGGCAGGTAGCCGTACAAAAGGCGAATGGTGTCCTGAAAGCCGGGCCCCTCGGCGGGAATCGCATAGCCCACCAAGCGGTTGCCGGCGTCATAACCGGCGTAGACGGCCTCGCTGCCGGGGTCTTCGGCAGCGATGAGCTGACCCTCCCGGATGATTTGCCGCTGAATCCGGGTGACGCCGGGCAGAACCTTGAAGACCGAGGCGCGGAGTTGTTCGGCCTGGTAGGCGGTGATGGCCGGCCGGGTGGCGTGGTAGGCGAGAACGATGATCAGGCCAGAGAAGAGGCCAGCCAGGCTCAGCGTCAGGATCAGCCGCAGGGCGCTCGGTTCCCGGAGATCGGGCGGTGAGATGGTCATCATAGGCGGGCCTTTCCGCCGAATAGTCGGGGCTGTGACCAGCGGTCGATCAGCGGCGTCGCCGCGTTCATCAACAGGATCGCGTACATGATGCCTTCCGGGAAACCGCCGAAGGCGCGAATCAATACCACCAGCAAGCCGATGCCGCAGGCAAAAATCCAGGCCCCTTTGGGCGTCAGCGGGGAGGTTACCGGATCGGTGGCCATGTAGATGGCGCCAATCAGCAGGCCGCCGGAGAAGCTCGTCGCGAAGGGCCCGGCATAGCGCGCACCGTCATACAGATGCAGTACCAGCGCAAAGACGCCGGCGCTGAGGAGGATGCCAGCCGGAATGCGCCAGTCGATGTCCCGGCGTTTGAGCAGATACAAGCCGCCGAGCAGCAGGAGCAGGCCGCTGGTTTCGCCGATGCAGCCATTGGTATTGCCGATGATGAGGTCCAGCAAGCCGGTGGACTGCTGCTCGAACTTCATCAGCGCCAGCGGGGTGGCCGAGGTCGCGCCGTCATACTCGACATGCATCAGCGGCAGCGCCAGGTTGCTGTTGTAAACCGTGGTAAATGATGCCGCGTCATCCCGCGCCGGCCAGGTCGCCATCGGTACCGGGAAGGCGCCGAGCAAGAACGCACGGCCGACCAGCGCCGGGTTAAAGAGGTTCTGGCCCAATCCGCCGAACACGAGCTTGCCGAGCCC
>JAJRDJ010000097.1 GCA_028678445.1 Methylococcaceae bacterium | reverse complement strand
TGCCAAAGGCGAATTGATGACCGATACCTACTGTTAAGAAACCCTGACGCCAGGCGGCCCAGGCTGTAACCGGCTCGAAGTCGGTAATTACGAGATCGAAACCGCGCCAAGCCAGCGAGCGAATGTCATTGACGAATTTGACCAAATTATTGCGCAGCGTGGTCCGGATATAGTGCACATTGCCATGCGCGGCCTGAAAGGTCAGCCCCGCCCGCGACTGGTAATCGCCAAAGACTTCCATCTCGAAATAGGCGTCCCGGGGACGGCCTGAAAACAGCCAGGTCACGTCGGCTCCCGCCGCTTTAAATTTGGGAGCTAGGGCCCGGGCACGGGTAATGTGGCCGTTACCGGTCCCCTGTACACCGTAGAATATTTTCACTTCAGCCAATACTCCATGCTGGCCAGGGCGAGTGTACTGCCCATAACAGCGCCGATCAGGGTGTCGGTGGGAAAGTGGACGCCCAGGATCACTCGCGCCATGCCGACCATGATCGCCCAGCTAAACAGCAGCGGCGCCAGCGCGGGGTAAAAGGCGCTCACCAATGTGGCCACCAGAAATGCCGCAGATGTGTGCCCCGAAGGGAAACTAAAGCGGTCGGACGGAATGATGAAGCTCGGGATTTTCAGCGTTGCCTCCGGGCGGTCACGGCGGCAGACATTTTTCAGCACCAGATAAAGGGGCCTCTCCAGAGTGAAGCCCAGCAACAGGCAGTACAGCAGGCTAAGTTGAGGTTCCTGTCCCGCGTAGGCCAGGACCAGCGCGAGGGCCAGATACAGGGGGCCATCGGCGCTGCGGGAAACGAGGCGGGCGACGCGGACCAGCGTATGGCGCGTCTTGCGCTCGGATACCCACAAAAAAATGCCGACATCGTAGCCTTTAATGGTGTCTATGACTTTCATGGAAATGACCTCATGAAACAAAGCATTCAGGACAAAGGCATGTAGCCTTGAAGGCCAACCGCAATAAGTAGTCAGCTAGCAACACATGTTGCAATTTACCGACACTTCATGACAGGCGGTTGAAAGTCTCATGAATTAATGATGACAAGGGGCCATCAGGTTGCTCTGATGGGCTCCCCCAGCGGGCGGGTGATCGGCGCCAGATGGCTTTCGAACAGCCGGGCACACTGCTCCCAGGTATAGCCCAGCGCGTATTGGCGGCAGTCGTCGCGCTTGAGCGTCAATGCCGTGGTGATGGCTTTACCGAGATCCGCATCCAGACAGCCGACCTTTTCGCTCAGTATCACGTCCTTGGGGCCTTGCACCGGAAACGCCGCGACCGGCACGCCGCAGGCGAGGGCTTCCAGCATCACCAGGCCAAAGGTGTCGGTGTGACTGGGAAACACGAACACGTCAGCGGCGGCGATATGCCGGGCCAGTTCCGCGCCGCGCTGGTAGCCCAGAAACACCGCCTTCGGGTAGCGCTGCTCGAGCTCCGCCCGTTGCGGGCCATCACCGACAATGTATTTCACGCCAGGGACATCCAGCGCCAGAAAGGCCTCGATGTTTTTTTCGACAGCGACCCTTCCCACGTACATGAGCTTCGGTCCCGGCCCCGGCAGCAGATCGCGAGCCCCCGGACGGAACAGCTCCGTATCCACGCCGCGCGACCACAGCACCGGGTTGTTGAACCCCCGGGTTTTTAGCTGCTCGACCAGGCCCGGCGTGGCGGTCATCGCCCGTTCCCCGGCGTTATGAAACCAGGACAGGAATCGATAGCCCCAGGACAGGGGAGCCCCGGTCCTGACGTTCACATATTCGGCGTACAGGGTATGGAATGACGTCGTGAAGGGCAGCTCCCGCTGCCGGCAATAGCGTCGGGCCGCAAGCCCCAAAGGGCCTTCCGTGGCGATATGGATGGCATCCGGTCGGAGAGTGTCCAGCCGCCGCTGCACCTTGCGTTCACAGCCCAGCGCCAGCCGGATTTCGGGGTAAGTGGGACACGGCCAGTTGCGAAATTGCTCGGGTGTGAACGTCTCGACGGTATGGCCGTAGCCTTGCAGGCGTTCGGCCACGATGCTCAGCGTCGTGACGACGCCATTAATTTGCGGACGCCAGGCGTCCGTGATCAGGGCAAGTTTCAAGCAATGGGTCCTCGAGTAGCCGGGCGCTATCTTCTACCCAGCGGATGATGGAAAGGGTGCCTGCGGCGGATTCCACCAGCGCGGTGCAGCTTTCCACCCAGTCCCCGGTGTTGCAGTAGCGAATGCCGCGCTCGTTATCGTGGATGGCGGCATGGTGGATATGGCCGCAGATGACGCCGGCAAGCTGCTGTTCCTCGGCGGCATGCAGCAGGGCGCGCTCGAAGTCGAAAATGAAGTTCACGGCATTCTTGACCTTGTGCTTGATGTAGGCCGACATCGACCAGTAGGGGAAACCCAGAATCCGCCGGCCGAAGTTGAACCAGCGGTTTACCTCGATCAGGAAGTCATAGGCTTCACTGCCCAGCACCGCCAGCCAGCGACTGGTGCAAACGACGCCGTCGAATTCATCACCGTGCACCACCAGGTATTGCTCACCATTCGCGGTCGCATGGATGGCGGTTTCCTGCAGCGTGATGCCGTTGAAGACCGTGCCGATGTAGCCACGGAAAAGTTCGTCATGATTGCCGGGAATGTAGATGACCTCCGTGCCTGCGGCAGCCATGGCCATCACCTTGCGCACGATGTCGTTGTGGCGTTTCGGCCAGTAAAAGCCATTCTTGAGCTTCCAGAAATCGATGATGTCGCCGACCAGATACAGTCGTTCGCAGTGCATGTGATTGAGAAAATCGAGCAGGTACTCGTCCTTGCAACCCCGGGTGCCGAGGTGCACATCGGAAATCCAGACAGTGCGGAATTTCAGTTTCATGGTCGTTCTCTCATCGTTCATGGCGATGCTCACACTAGGGGGCTTCCGTTAAGCGAATGTGATATTCCGGTGAAGATTGTGTGACGACGCGTTGCATGGCTTCGAGCCGGCCGGTCGCCGGATATAGATGCTCGGTAATCTGCAGCCGGGAAGTCTTTGCCAATTGGTCACGGCGCAGACCCGCGGGTAGCGTGGGGCAATAATGAATATGCAGGTCGATTTCCTTGTGCGTAAGGATCTGGAGCAGATGCGGCAGGAACTCGTCGTCCCCGACAAACGGCGCGGCTTCTGCCGCGCGGCCCGTATAGCGAAGGGCGACTGCCTGAACGTTCGCGCCGGCCCGCTGGGCGGGCTGAAACAGCTTGCCGTGGAAGCGCAGTACCTGCTCACCCCGGGTCGTGGTGCCCTCTGGAAAAAGCATCAGACGCGTACCCCTTCGCAGCAGCCAGGTCATGGTTTCGCTGGTCGCGGCGGATTGTTCCGCGTCCCCCCGGCGGACAAACAGCGTGCCGATGCCCTTGGCCAGCGTGCCCATGATGGGCCATCCGGCGACATCTTCCTTGGCCACGAACACGCAGGGCTGTTGCGCGCCCATGGCGATGATGTCCAGCCAGGAAATGTGATTGGCCACGACCAGCCCGGCGGATGGGTCCGGGTGGCCGGTTACGTGGAGTTTGAGATGCAGGATGCGGCAGACGGCCCGATCCCATTCCTGCACGATGGCCTCGCACCAGGGTTGGGCCTGCCGGTCGAAGACCCGCCGCAAACCGGGCATGACCAGCGCCACGGCCAGGAGGCCGAGCAGGAACATGCCGGTGATCAAGAGGCCTCTATAGATAAGCCGGCATGACGTCATGAGTGATCTCCAGGCGCTTGGCGATGAAGCGTTTCTCATAGCGGGCCTGCATGCGCGACAGCTCGAGCAGAATGAAGACATCCATGACATTGAAGTCCTCATCCCAGCAAGGCTCGCCCAGGACCCAGCAGCCCAGGCGCAGATAAGCCTGCAGCAACGGCGGGATGCCGCTTTCGTCCCGCACGCAGCGCTGAGCGGTGGGCACCGGATGCCGTGGCCGCACGGCGAGTTCAGCCGGGCCGAACTGCTCGGGGCGGATTTGCCGGTAAACGGCCTCCACGGCGAAGCCGCTAGGCCCGGGGGAGATGCTCGCGCAGCCCATCAGGTAATCGAAACGCTGCCGGTACGCATAGTCGGCGAGACCATTCCACAAGGTGCCCAGCACCACGCTGCCGCGCTGGGCTGGATCCACGCAGGTCCGGCCGATTTCCAGAAACCGGCCCGGCAGGCTCAGCACGCCGTCGAGATGAAACTCCCCCTCGGAATAAAAGCGTCCCAGCCGGGCCGCTGCCGAATCCGTGAGCAGCCGGGTACAGGCCACAATGGCGCCAGTCTGCAGATCGCGCACCAGCAGGTGGTCGCAATAGTCGTCGATTTCGTCATAGTCGAGGCCATCAATCTTGCTATGGAGCCGGGCTCCCATTTCCAGCGCGAACACCCGGTAGCGCAGGGCCTGCGCCGCCCGTATGTCCGCCTGATGAGTGGCGATTGCCGCGACATAGCGGCGCGGCTTAACGGCGATTTGATCGTGTTGATGGGTTCGCATAAAACTCCCGTGGTGGCCGGTTTGACGCGGCACGATACGGAAGCCTCATGATGGAATTATTGCGGGGGCGTTAAGAATTGGTGACCGGGGGCCGGTTTATCCAAGCGCCTCGGTCGGGCTGGGACGTGAAGGGAGACGATTGCCTTTGGGGGTTGTTGGGTGCCGGGCGATTTGACTCAATGGCACGGGGGGATCGCCACAAATGATAATCAGCCGGGTTGGCGGTACTCCGGGGCTCTCGAAGCAAAAAGATTCAAGCCGAGGCGCTCGGAGAGAAACCGGGCCGCTAGCTGGCCCTTGACGCTGTTGCCGGCCTCATCCAGGGGCGGCGCGAAGCTCGCCAGTCCACATTTTCCCGGTGCGACGGCGATCAGCGCGCCGCTGACCCCGCTTTTGCCCGGCAGTCCGGTTTCGTACAGCCAATCCCCCGAATTCTCGTAGAGCCCCGCGGTGACCATCACGGCCAGCACATGCTGGCAATGCACGGCATCGATAATCTGTTCCCCGCTGACCGGGTTCACGCCCCCGTTGGCCAACGTCGCCGCCATGATGGCGAGGTCGCGGGTCGTCACCTCCAGGGCACATTGGCGGGTGTAGACATCGGTAGCCTCCAGCGGATCGAAGTAGATTCGGTCATAGGTCATGAGCAGGCTGGCCAGGCCCTCGTTGTGGGCGTTCGCCTCGGCTTCCGAGCGGTACACGCTCGCGTTAAGGCTCAGCTCACGTCCGGCAAAGCGCGAGAGTTGCTCCCGAATGAAGCGCCACTTGGCCTCGGCCGTATCCCCCGGCGC
>JAJRDJ010000096.1 GCA_028678445.1 Methylococcaceae bacterium | reverse complement strand
CCTCAGGCGTGAGGGACTGCTCGAAGACATCGGTCAATCAACCCGTACTGAAATCATCCTGGTCTTCGCCACCGTTCTAGCATTGCTGATCCTGGTAGGATTTTTTCTCCGTTACCGAATTCTGGCACCGCTGCATGACCTCGAGAAACTGCTGTTGCGGCTCGCCGATGAAGACTACACCCCCATTGCCACGCGACAGATCGACCCCTTGCTGTTACCGGTGTTCAACAGCTACAACCTGATGGTGCGCCTTCTGGCCGAACTCGAAGAAGACAAGCGTCACTATGCGGAGTCACTGGAGGCCGAGGTGCGCTCGGCAACCCGTGCACTACTTGAGCAGCAGGCAGGACTGGCCCGCAATGAGCGGCTGGCCGCCGTGGGAGAGCTGGCCGCTGGTATCGCGCATGAGCTCAGGAATCCGCTGGCCGGGATTCAGATGAGCTGTGTCAATCTGCGCAGCGAGATCAAGGACCCCGACAAGATACAACGTATGTCGCTGGTCATAGAAGAACTGAAACGCATGGCCCGGCTGCTGAACGAACTGCTGGATCTCAGCAAGCACACGCCGGCCCCGGTCACCGAGTTTGACTTGCCAGCCATGATCCGCGAGCTGGTCACCCTGCTGCGCTATCAGATTCCGCCCGCCATTCGCCTGACCTTCGAGGGGCCGGAGCACCTGCTCTGCCAGCTTCCCGTAAGCCGGATCCGGCAATGCCTGCTTAACCTGATTCTGAACTCGGCCGAAGCCCTCGGACAACAGCCCGGGCAAATCACCATCGCGGTGAGCCTGCAGCAGGATGAACGCATCTCGCTCACCGTCGCGGACAATGGTCCGGGATTCAGTACGAATATGCTGAGTACCGGTATCCGCCCGTTCGTGACCGGCAAATCGGCGGGTACCGGCCTGGGTCTGGCTATGGTTCAGCGCTTTGTGCGCGAGCTGGGGGGTCAGCTAAAGCTGGGCATAAATGACCACGAGGGTGCCCTTGTGCGGATACTGATTCCTCGTAATTATCCGTAAACCGCGACGATTTAACCGCACAGCCCAGCGGAGAAAAGTACTAACCAAGTGCCCGCCAGCGTTTACAATCGCCGCATGGAACAACCCTTTTCAATCCCCACTCCATTCCCTTCAACGTGCGCCACGTTTCAGATGGGGTTTGGTGTGAAGCGTGCGCCAGGCCGTCTCGCCAGGTTATTCCTCTCGGCCCTCATCGCCGCCATGGTCACCAGCCTGCCGGGCTGTTCCCTGATTAAAACCACCGTGGATTTGCCGTTTCGCTTCGTGAAGGCGGTGCTTCCGGGTGGTCGGGAAACCGAACCGGTGGATCCCGTTGCCCTCCAGGAGGACATGCTGCGCTTTGCCGATAATTTGGTGGCCTCTGTCTCAATGGCGGTGGAGAAATTACAGAAAGACGGCCAACCGATTCAGCGGGCCGAGCTACTGAGAATCAAACTCTCGCTGACCACCGATGTCTATGGGTTGGCCACGGGTTCCAATGCCCTGGCCAATATGGTGGGCCTGACGGTGCTGGCCAGTGTGGCCCGATCGCGAGTCGAGGATTACTGGATGCCCAAGGTGTACGGCAATTCCGCAGAACCCACGCTGAATGCCCTGCGCCTTCGCGAGCAGGAAATCTGGGCCCTCGCCAAACGGGTGCTGAAGCCCGACATGCAGACCGAACTGCGCACCGCCATCGAGAAGTGGCGTAAAAAATCATCCATGACCACCGGTAATTTACAGGCATTTGCCAGCATCTCCCTCGTCAATGAAGTCACCAAGAGTAGCCAAAATGAAAGGAACCGCTTTCTTCCATCAAGCGTTTTCGCACTCCTGGACATGAACCCGTTGGCGGGGCTCGATCCCGCCACCCGAGAACTGGCCGAGACCCGTCTGTTTGCGGAACGTGCGCTTTTCCTGGGACAGCGCATGCCACAATTGATCGGATGGCAAATGGAATTATTCGCCATGCGCGCCACCTCGACACCGGAAGTCAAGGAAATGGTCTCGAGCACGACGCAGATAGCGTCGGTGAGCGATCGCTTGACCCGAACGGTGGAGCAGTTACCCGCCCAGATCAGCGCCGAGCGAGAAAAATTGGTCAGCGCGTTAAAGTCGGAAAAACAGGGGCTCGGCGAGCTATCCCGGAACTTCAGCCAGACGTTCACGGAAGGCGGCAAAATGGCCGACGCCACCGGCAAGACCTTGCAAACCTTCCAGGGCATACTGACGCAGCTAGAAAAACAGCCCTCGGACCCGAATGCAAAACCCTTCGAGATCAAGGATTACGCAGCAACCGCTGTGGAAATCAACCGGATGTCCCTGCGGCTGACCGAACTCCTTAAAACACTCCAAGTCACTCTCGACCCCGCCAACATGGCCAAGCTGTCCGCCGAGGCCGATGAGCTGACCCTGAAAACTCAGCAGCGGAGCCAGGCCGTAGTCGATTACGCATTTCAAAAGGGCTTGTTGCTGGTGGCGTTGACGGCTTTGATGGTGTTGGCGAGCGGGCTGTTGTTTCAATGGCTGAGCGCCAGAATCAGAACCGCACGCTCGTGAAGCTGATCGGTCTGCCATGCCGATGGCATTCAGTCTCGCCCCGAACCGAAGAGCTTCCCGGCTGTCTTGAAACTATCAGGGCGTGAAACCACTTCTTGTTTTTCCGTCGCACCCTGCAACACCATAGCCCCCACTGGAGATATTCATGCAACAGAAAACCCTGAGCCTGACCCTTTTGGGTCTGGCGTTCGCCGCCATCCTGGCTATGGGAGTCACCTTTTACCGGGACCGATGGCTCCCCCCCTCGCCGTCCCAGACGACGGTCCCCGAGGCGGCGCCCGCCATGCTCGCCACGACATCCGCCGTTACGCCGGTCAACGTCGTGCTGGCCGATTTCGCCGCTATCGCGACGGAGAGCGGACCGGCCGTGGTCAATATCAGCACCAGCGCGGCGAGCGCGCCCGAGAGTGAGCGTGAACAGGTACCCGAAGCACCCGAGGGCGAACCGGATGCCGGCGACCCCTTCGCACCCTTCTTCGGACCCCAGGCGCCACCCGAGAATGAACCGCCTGCCCATGGCATGGGTTCCGGCTTCATCATCAAACCCGACGGACTGATTCTGACCAATGCCCATGTGGTGGATGGGGCGGCCGAGGTCACGGTCAAGCTGGCAGACCGGCGGGAATTCCTGGCCAGGGTCATCGGCGTGGATAAGCTGACGGACACGGCCGTGCTGAAAATCGAGGCGGAGAATCTCCCCACCGTCCGGGTAGGCAAGCCCGCGGATACGCGAGTCGGCGAGTGGGTGCTGGCCATCGGATCGCCTTTCGGGTTCGAAAACACCGTTACGGCTGGCATCGTGTCGGCCAAATCCCGTTCCCTGCCCGAGGAAGGCTATGTGCCCTTCATTCAGACCGATGTCGCCGTGAATCCGGGCAATTCAGGCGGTCCCTTGCTCAATATCAGAGGCGAGGTGATCGGCATCAATTCCCAGATTTACAGCCGTACCGGTGGCTATCAGGGGCTGTCCTTCGCCATCCCCATCGACGTGGCGCTGAATGTTCAGCAACAACTGGTGGAGAAGGGCAAGGTCAGCCGAGGCCGCCTGGGCCTCTCGGTGCAGGACCTGACGCAGGCGCTGGCCGAGTCCTTTGGCTTGCCTAAACCCGAGGGCGCCCTGGTCGGCATGGTGTCGCCGGACGGTCCTGGCGCCAAGGCGGAAATCAAGCCGGGTGACATCATTCTGGCGCTCAATGGTCAGGCGGTTCGCGACTCGCGTGAGCTGCCGCCCCGTGTCGCCGACCTCAAGCCAGGCAGTGAAGCCACGCTCACGGTCTGGCGCGATGGCAAGTCGATCGACATCAAACTCAGCGTGGCGGAACTCGAGGACAAATCGCCGGTACCCTCGGCAGCCGGAACGGATAAAGCCGATCATGGCCGGCTGGGCCTCGCCGTACGGCCACTGACGCCGGAGGAACAGCGTGTCACCCAGGTGAAGCGCGGGCTTTTCGTGGAGAAGGCCGTAGGGCCAGCCGGCAAGGCGGGTATCCGTAAGGGCGATATCGTACTGGCCGTCAACGGGCAGTTCATCACCGATGCCGCCGAGCTGCGCGAACTGGCGAAGCAGGCCGGCAAGTTCATCGCCCTGCTGATCTACCGGGCGGGAAACACACTCTTCGTGCCCATTCAGCTCGACTGAATTTGCAGTTATCGGTCCCGCCATGAGGTGCTACGAAAACACTCAAGGCGGATTCGATTAATCCCCGCGAGCCATGACCGAAAGGCTAACCGCGCCGCCCTTACCCAAACAATGCAAGCGCATCAATTACCCGAAAAAAAGCCGATAATCCCCCTTTTTCGGAGACCATGGTGGATCCTGTTTT
>JAJRDJ010000095.1 GCA_028678445.1 Methylococcaceae bacterium | reverse complement strand
TCATATTGCCGAAATAATCGAATCATCATTGGCTGGCAACAAACGGCCAGTTTCTATCATTCGCTAATGGTCATAATCAGCGAATTGAACGTCAGCAATTCACCTGACTGCCGACGTTCCATAAAGCAGCATTCCCTTAGTTAGTAGGTAGCTGTCCCGTTAACCACTCTCTTACTAATTTCTGTCAGTTGGCAATCCCGCTGGCTGGCGAACATGTTTTGGGTGGTAGATGCTTGCAGTTCACCGCCAGGGCGCGCTGGCCTCGACGAGTTCGGCGATCTGGCGACCCAGAGCCTCAAGCCGCACATCCAGTTCCGTCTCCCCCCTGTCGATAGCCTCCTCCAGCTCCCTGGCCGACTCCATAATGTCCAGTGCACAGATAAAGCCGGCATTGCTGACCAGGGTATGCATCCGCCGGGCGGCCATCTCCCGATCGCCCGATGCCAGATCGCGGCGGGCCAGATCTGCCGCGCTGACGTTTTCATCGAAGAACATCTCCAGCAGGCTGATGAACATATCCAGGTCTCCGCCCAGCCGCTGGGCAGCCCGGTCCCTGTCGATTCCAGCGATATCCGGGAAGCCATTGTCGGTATCTGTGCCTGCCGACGCCGGTTCGCCAGGGGTTGGGTGGTCGTCAGGGACCGCCTCGGCCAGCCGAGGCTTGACCCATTTTGACAGCAGGACTGCCATCTGTTCCAGATCCATCGGCTTGGCCAGCACGTCGTTCGCGCCGGCCGCACGGGCTTCCGCTTGTTGTTCGTCACTTACCCCAGCGGTGAAGGCAATGATCGGCAGATCGGCCATGCCCAGTTCCCCACGGATAAGCCGGATTGCAGTCAAGCCATCCATCACGGGCATCTGTACATCCATCAGCACCGCATCGAAAGCCTCTGGACGGGTTTTGAGGAGTTGCACGGCCTGCTGGCCGTCGGCGGCCAGGGCGGTGGTTGCGCCTTCCAGCATCAGCGCACGCTCCATCAGATCCCGGTTCATGGCGCTGTCGTCCACCACCAGTAGGTGCGCTCCCGCCAGGCGCGGCCCGAGCGAAAGCGGTGCCGGTGTGGAAGCCAGCGCATCCTTATCACCTTCTCCCCCACGCTGAAACGGCAGTTCGAACCAAAAAGTGCTGCCTTGGCCGGCTTGGCTGTTGGCACCAATCTCTCCGCCCATCAGTTCCACAAGGCGCTTGCAGATAGACAAGCCGAGACCTGTGCCGCCGAAACGGCGGCTGATGCCCGCGTCGGCCTGGGTGAACGGCTCGAACAGCCGAGCCAGCGCCTCGGGCGTGATGCCGATACCGCTGTCGCGTACCTCGAAGCGCAGCCGCACATCCGTCTCGCCGATTTCCCGCGCTTGGACCAGGACCGCGATCTCCCCCTGCTCGGTGAACTTGATGGCATTGCCAGTCAGGTTGAACAACACCTGCTCCACGCGTAGCCCATCGCCTAGCAATAGCCCCAATGGCAGAGCCGTAGGCTCCAGGCGCAGCCCCAGTCCCTTGGTTCTTGCGGCTTGGCCCATCAAGCTATCGAGGTTAGCCAACAGGACCCCCAGGTCGAAGGGGCGGGGTTCGATGCGCAACTGCCCAGCTTCTATCTTGGACAAGTCGAGCACGTCGTCGAGGATGGCAAGCAGGGACTTGCCGGCGGTCCTAATGCGCTCGACCATCTCGCGCTGGTTGCCGGCTAGCGGTTCGCGCTCCAGCACCTGTACCAGGCCGAGCACGGCGTTCATAGGGGTACGGATCTCATGGCTCATGTGGGCGAGAAACTCGCTTTTAGCCGCATTGGCGGCCTCTGCGGCATCGTGTGCCTGTCGCAGCTCATACTCGTAACGCTTCCGCTCGCTGATGTCGCGGGACACGCCGAGGATTTCCACAAAATTACCGTCCGCGCTGAGAATAGGGCTTGCTGTGACATCGGTCCAGACAGTGGAGCCGTCTTTGCAGCGCTGTTCAAGCTCTCCCCGGAAGGTTTCCAACGGAAGTCTGGCTTCTGTGTTGGCATTCAGTCTCGCGAAGTATGACTGGGCGATGGCAAGGGAATCGCGAGTGAATACCTCTTCCAGTGGTTGCCGCATGACTTCATCCGCTGTGAAGCCCCGCAATTTTTCAACGGATGGGCTCACGTAGGAAAACCTGCCTTCAAGGTTAATCGTTATGATGACGTCGATGGCATTGTCGGCCAGCAGGCGGTGTCGCTCCTCGCTGATCCGCAGTCTTTCTTTCATCTGCTTGCGTGCAGTGATGTCCTCGACGATGAACAGGTGACGAGGGGGGCCGTCGGTATCGACTTGCACCGGCGCGCAGGTCACACTGGCCCAGACCTCCGAGCCGTCCGGATGAAGATAACGTTTGTTCAGACAGTAGCCGCTGATCTCGCCGGCGTTAAGCCGCCTCGTGTGATCGAGACTTTGCTGAATGTCGTCCGGGTGCGTGAGGCGGCGCAGGGGGTCGATTCCCACCAACTGCTCTGCAGCTTGACCGACGATCTCGCCAAGGCGCACGTTGGCTTCCAGGACCTGCCCGGTGTTTGAGTCGACCAGCGCGATGCCCAGCGGCGCCTGTTCGAAGATGACACGAAAACGCGCTTCGGCCGCCCGCTGGGCTTTCAACGCGGTCAACTCTTGGCGCTGCTGGTCCCGGCGCCACAGCAAATAGCTGGCGGAATAGACCAGAAGCAGGCCAAGACCCACGACCAGGGCCGTGGCCCAGGCCATGTTGCGGATGCCGGCATAAGCCTCGGTCTCGTCGATCTCGGCGATCATTATCCAGGGCGTCCCGGCAACGGCGGAGGCGTAGGCCAGCACGGGAATGTCGCGATAATCGCGGCCTCCCTCGAGAATGCCGCGCTCTCCGCGCACCGCTCTGGCTGCGGGCATCTTTGGCGTGCTCAAAGGAAGGGTCATTGAGAGCGCTGCATCGCTCTTAAAGCGCAGCGGCGTCAAAAAGCGAACCCCTTCGCCGTCGCGCCGAACCAGGTAGGTCTCCGCCGTCTGGGTTGGCACCGGCCAGGACTCGACCAGCGGATTCAGGGCCTGGTCCGCGCTCCAGGTCACGTAGGCCACACCCAGCGGCACCATGTCCGGCGACCCGATCGGCGCCAGAACGCCGTATTGAACTTCCCCTTTGGCGTTTCTGTGCAAATCGACGAGTTCAACGCGCGGCCGGCGCAAGATGTCACGAATCAAGTCCGCATATGCCCGGGTGTCAGCTTCGCCGACGGCGAACGCCGGACGACCCTCGGCATCGACCACAGCCAGTCCTGCCCAGCCGCGTGCCTGCGCCATCTGCGCCATCAGCTCCTGCATCCGTTTCAGACTAGCCCCATCCTTTCGTCTGCCGCTCTGCCATTGGCTGAAAAGTATCTCAAGCTGCGAGTGGCCGTAAAAGGCCAAGTCGGTATCAATCCGAGCCTCGGCGAGCCAGGCCTCGATTTGTTGCCGTTTCTGCTCGGCGATCACCGCCAAGGTGCGATCGTTTTCGCGGCGTATTTCCTGGCTCAGGTAGCGATAGCCGATGGTGCCGAGCACGCTGATCAATAGCGAGAGGGCGAGTAGCGGCAGCACAAAACGCAGCCAATGGCGACCGAAGCCGTCTGGGTGGGAAGGTGGAAGATGGGAGTCGATAGCGGTTCTCATGTTTGCTGATACAGTCCGGTACTGAGGCAAAGCTTAAGTACAAGAGGGGGGGGTCAAAAAAGGCCAGCGCCGCTGTTAAGCGACGAAGCAACATCGGTATATTGTCTGCAGAGCGTTTTCGCATTGCTTCGTATCGCCAGAGCAGGATGAGCGCTCCTACCGTTAGCTGGAACGAAAATAGGAAATAATAATGCACTATTTTAGCAAATTATGCACCAATATGGAACGGATCTCGAATCTTTGGGCACATATAATCGGTTTAACAAATAACACAGGGGGAGCCTTTTGATTGGCAGTCCAGCTACGGTACGTTTAAACAAACGACACTAAAGTCTCATAGTATTTTGCTGAATGGCATATCCAGTAAGACATTCAGATCGTTTTGGACTTCCAAAAGCAGCCCCTTCTGACTGTGTAATTTTTAGGATATTTAAACTGCCAGCCTTTTTCGTCCCGAGAATAAAGAGTTAATAGTAAATATAAAGCGGCGCAGAGGCTCATAGAGCAGCACTAAAATGCCAATAATATCGTTAGTGAGTCCGCGTGACTCAAAATAGCGATCGCTTATAAAGCCTATGGAACATTAGAGTCGTTTGTTTAGACCTGCCGTGAGCGGCCGCTTCGTGATCAGAAAGAGGCCGGATCTACCCCTCATTACATCAATTTCCTCAGGGCTGGATACCGGCCCTTAGCTTATTCGGAAATGAGCATCAAAGTTTTCCCACCCGATGCCACCTTCGAAATCTCACTATCATCCACTTAGCAGATAATTTTCCTGTCGCCAATCCGCCGTTATGAATGACTGCTCAAGGCCGCAGACCAGACTGACGACTATTCTGAAGTCGAACGTCTCATCTGGGTCGAGTGCTGCCTGTGATCTTCTCGTAATCTTGCGAGCACCAACGTCAGGTATCCGGTTTTTCAATATTTGA
>JAJRDJ010000012.1 GCA_028678445.1 Methylococcaceae bacterium | reverse complement strand
GGGATTGTCGGGACCGGGCGGCACCACGTCCGGCAACGGATCGCCTTTGGCCGCGTGTTCGCGCTTGATCGAGGCAGGCGGCGTCCAGGACGGGTCCTTCTGTTTGTTCACGACCGAGGTCTTGCCGATGGGCGTGCGCCAATCCATGCGGCCCATGCTGACCGGATAGGTAATGACCTCTCCGGTTCGGCTGGACTCAAAGCTGGTCGCAGGTGCTGGAGTAACCGAGGGCTTGGGCTTGGCTGGCGCCGGTATCGCGCCGGGTTTTGCCGTCGTCTTGCCGGTTCCTACTGGCGCGGGCGCCGACTTGCGGGACGCTGCGGCGGCCGCTCGGACCGGGAAGTAAAACATCCGCATTTCCGGGATGTTCACAACGATGCCCGCACGCGGGGCCTCCGGCAGGATGTACTGCTTGGGCAACAGCACGTCGGTCCCCTCTTTTGGCAGCCATCGGTCCACCGTCGGATTGGCCATCATCATCTCGTCCTGACCGACACTGTAGCGGCGGGCGATATCAATCAGGGTATCTTCATGATGTGCCTTGATGTGACGATTACTGCCCACCAGATCGTCGCCAGAACCCGGCAAAGTCAGCGATTCCGCCCCGGCCCCTTGACCCGCGCCGAGCGTCCCGGCCACCGCCAGCACTTTGACCATCCGCGTCAAGCGGGACTGTTCGTGATGCATTCGATACTCCAACATAAAACTCTCATCAGCTATTTTGTGGCCGGCAGATTTTCCCCGCCGAACCATTCTGTCAACACCGGTAAGAACGTATGAATCTCCAGGCTCATGATTGAGAAATCGGCATCAAACCGCGCCGCCGGGTCATCGGTTTCAATATCAGCGGCCAGTTCCTGAACCAGATCGAGAAAGCGCAGGCGCTTCACCGACAAGGTTTCATCCAGAACCAAACTCAAGCGGTCATTCCAGGAAATAGCCAGCTTGATCACTTCCTTGCCAGCCTGAATATGATTTAGGATTTCCGGCACTTCCAGATCATGACGGCGACAGCGGACAATGCCGCCATCTTCCTCGGGCGACTTCAACTCACACTCGCTTTCCAGGGTGATGCTTTCAGGAATCGGGCCACCTGATAACCATTGAGTCATAACGCTGGCCGGACGTTCCCGGGTCGCCAGCGGCGTGACCGGGAAAGTGCCCAACGTTTGCCTCAGCACGGCCACGAAATCCTCCGCCTTGCGCGCGCTCGCACTATCCACGATCAGCCAGCCGCCGCGCGGATCGATATAGCCGTAAGTCCGTCGCGACAGGCTGAATGCGCGCGGCAGCATGTCATGCAGCACTTCGTCGCGGATGGATTCCCGCTCCTTGCGCCGTACCTGACGGGCCTGCTGTTCCTCGATTTCGGCAACCCGTTCGGCCACAATTTCATTGACCGCCGCCGCCGGCAGGATTTTTTCCTCCTTCTGCAGGCAGAGCATCAGGAACCCGCCCGTCTGATGCACCAGCGGGAAGTGTTCTTTTCCCACGGGTGGGAACCAGCCGAAGCTGGTTGGCTCCAGACTTCCGCAATGGCGGAAGGGCAACGCCTTAAGCCGTTCTTCCAGTTCCGACCCGCTCAAGGTAAACGGTTCAGTCAGACGTAACAGGGCAAGATTTTTAAACCACATCGGGTGTTCGAAATTTCCAAAAGCGGCTGATTATGGCGACTGGCATGCATTTTGTCATCACAATGGCTATGCTTGGGCAAGCATGGAGAGTGATTTCTCAGGCCCAGGGCAACCTAGTAGCCAAAAAAACGACGAAAGTCTTGGAAAAGCGGAGGGCTAATGGGGGAACAGAGACTCAGGTCCAATAGACCCGCTGGCGGCGCCGGGCCACCTTGAATTCGCGGCAGGCCTGGCCGGTGGCACCGAACCGCCTGGAGGCGTTGTTTCCTGGAGCGGCGGCACCCCGATTGCGTCCATGTGGGCGATATCACCTTCGTTTCCTTCACGAAGGGAAGGCGGTACCTGGCGGTCGTTCTGGAACAGTGCTCCCGACCGGTAGTAGGCTGGACTATGGCGGCGTGCGTGATCAGCCCTCCGGTCGTCCATGCGCTAAAGATGGCATGCAGGCGACCCGGCGGAGTCGTGCTCATGCATGCCAACCGTGGCAGCCACTCTACTGCCGGTGAGTTCCAGGCGCGGCTGCGGGATCTCGGCTTCGTCTGCCGCATGAATTGCTGGGATAACGCCCCGGCCTGGAGCATTTTTCCCTGCCCCTCAGACCAAGCTGATTACCTACCGTCGTTACGTTGCTTGGGAAGAGGCACAATATTCATCGAAACTGCCGATATTCGATCTGAATGTTGGTCCGGAAATGATTATTCCAGGTCATTCCGCTCCGTGAGGGAATTGGCCGATACAATCTATCCCTTCTTCCCTCACGGCAACCAAAGTTGTAAGCCGTTCGTCTGGACCATCAACGCCGAAACCATTCTCGAAAAACTCGAGCTGCTTGGCGCATTCTGCAACTCAAAACACCTGCCTTCAACCGCCTCGGAACGGCATGCCACCGAGCATGTTGCCCTTTGCTCCGCGCATCATGTTCATGAGGTTGCCTTTCTTGAGCTTTTTCATCATTTTCTGCATCTGCTCGAACTGCTTCAGCATCTTGTTGATGTCCTGAATGTCCGTGCCCGAGCCTTGTGCGATGCGCTGTTTGCGGGATGTATTGATGATATCCGGGGACAGCCGTTCCTTTTTGGTCATCGAGTCGATGATGACTATCTGTTGCTGCCACTCGTTGTCATTGAGCTTTTCCTTGACATGTTGGGGCACGTTGCCGATACCCGGTAGTTTGCTCATCATCGCCGTCAGACCGCCCATGCTTTTGAGTTGCAGGAGCTGGTCGTAGTAATCACTGAGATTGAAGGACTTGCCCTTTTGTATTTTTTTGACCAGCTTCTCGGCCTTGGCCTTGTCCATGGTCCGTTCGGCATCTTCGATAAGGCTGAGCAAGTCACCCATGCCAAGAATGCGCGAGGCGATTCGATCCGGGTGGAAGCGTTCGAGCGCGGCTGTCTTCTCGCCGACGCCGAGGAACTTGATCGGCTTGCCGGTGATGTGCCGGACCGACAGGGCCGCCCCGCCGCGTGCGTCGCCATCGGTTTTGGTCAGAATCACCCCGGTGAGCGGCAGCGCGTCACCAAACGCCTTGGCGGTATTGGCCGCATCCTGGCCAGTCATGGCGTCCACCACGAACAGGGTCTCGATGGGCTTCAGTTCGGCATGGAGCTCCTTGATTTCGGCCATCATGGCCTCATCGATGTGCAGGCGGCCGGCGGTGTCGATGATGACGACATCTTTGTACCGCTTGCGGGCGTGTTCCAGCGCGCCCTTGGCAATCTCTACCGGCGTTTGAGAGGTATCGCTGGGGAAGAAGTCGGCACCAACTTCCGCTGCCAGGGTTTTTAGCTGTTCAATAGCGGCGGGTCGGTAGATGTCGGCGCTGGCGACCACGACGGAGCGCCGCTCGTTGTCCTTCAGCCATTTGGCCAACTTGGCGACCGTGGTGGTTTTACCCGCACCCTGCAGTCCGGCCATGAGAATGACCGCCGGCGGCTGGGTGGCCAGATTGATCTTCTCATGGGCATTGCCCATGACCGCGATCAGTTCCTCATTGACGATCTTGATGAAGGATTGTCCGGGTGACAGACTGCTTTGCACATCCTGACCGAGCGCCCGATCCTTGACATGCTCGATGAAATCCCTGACAACGGGCAACGCGACGTCGGCTTCCAGCAGGGCCATGCGGACTTCCCTGAGGGTGTCCTGAATGTTGGCTTCCGTCAGTCGACCCTGACCACGGATTTTCTTGAGGGATAGGGTTAAGCGTTCAGTAAGATTGTCAAACATCGCGGTGGATCCTGGCAGCTAACGGGTGGCGCATTGCTTCATCTCGGCTCGGCATTATGCCAGACTAGACCTTGGAGGGCATGCAGTCGATGGTTTCAACAGTGTTCGGAAGTCTGGCAATTCTGGGTTATCTCACCGCCCTGTCTTTGATGCTATGGTCTTTGCGCCGTGCCCTCGTTTCCGGGGCGGAGTGGGTCCAACCGGGGCGGCTCGGCCATTTGCTGCTGGGCGGACTGGCGATCGTCTTGCATGGGGCCGCTATTGTTGGGCCGGATACTCCCGCGACGGGTACCAACTTCAGCTTTCTGAACGCTTTGTCTCTGGTTACGCTCAGCGTCAATGCCATTTTGCTGCTGGCGGCACTGTTGCGGCCTGTAGACAAGCTGTGGATCATCACCTTCCCGCTGGCGGCCGCCATTTTGCTGCTGAAGATTTTGCTGCCAGAGGAGACTCGCGTGGTGCAGGATCATTCCTGGCAAATGACCGTCCACATCTTCTCTTCATTGCTCGCCTATAGTTTCCTCAACATCGCTGCCATTCAGGCGGTACTGCTGGCCGTTCAGGATCGGTGCCTCCGCAGCCGGCACCCCGATGGCTATCTGGTCCGTTCACTCCCTTCCCTGCAAAGCATGGAAACCCTGATGTTCCAGCTGATTGGCGCCGGGCTATTGCTGCTGACAGTGTCGCTGGTCACCGGGTTCGTGTTTCTGGAAAACATGTTCGCGCAACACCTGGCGCACAAAACCGTGCTCTCTTTGCTGGCCTGGCTGGTTTTTGCGATCCTGCTGCTGGGCCGCCTAAGGTACGGCTGGCGGGGACAGATTGCCATTCGCTGGACGCTGGGGGGATTCGTCGCGCTGATGCTGGCCTATTTCGGCAGCAAGATGGTGCTGGAGCTGATTTTGAATCGCGTCTGAGGGTGGCCTAAAGACTATCAAAACGGGTCTGAACTTCACCCAGCAAAGCCTTCCAGTAATCCGGTGGTACTGCCTTGTAGGCCGCGAAGACGGCGAAGGTCAGAAACAGGGCTCCGCCGATGATGTTCATGGTGCGTTGCGGCACCTTCCGGAAGGCGGTTCTCCCCGCCCAGATACCGACGGCCGAGGTCATCGCCAGCGCGATGCTGGCGCCGAACCAGACCGGCAGGGGCGGTTCGGCGGCTCCCAGTCCCGCGACGGCAATCTGTGTCTTGTCGCCAAACTCAGCGAGAAAAATCATCAGGAAAGTGGTGACGAAGATGCCATGGCCGGATTTTTCTTCGACCGCCTCATCGTTGTCACCGCCCCGCGCCAGCAGAAAGCGGATACCAAACCCCGCGAACAAGAGCGCCACGGCAATCGCCACGGCGCGTTCCGGCAGCCAAAGCCCGGCCACGGCGCCAAAGAGCACGGCAATGGCATTAAGCAGGGCAAAGGCCAATATAGCGCCCCACCATACCGGCCAATGCCGGTGGCGCGCCGCCAGGGCCATACAGACCAACTGACTTTTGTCGCCGAATTCGGCCACCGCGACCAGTGTGCAAGCCGCCGCCGAGGCTTTCCAACCGCGTGCCCAGTCCACGGCGGGCAGCGTCCGCTCCAGCCACTCCCGGCCCTCGGCAATCAGGTTGCAAGCCATGTGTACGGCTACTGGCTGGTCATCAGATTATCGAGAATCATCATGATGATGAAACCCGTCATGACGGCAAACGTGGCATAGCGCGCCTTGCCCCGGGACTGCGTCTCGGGAATGATGTCGTCGCTGAT
>JAJRDJ010000521.1 GCA_028678445.1 Methylococcaceae bacterium | reverse complement strand
TGAGACTCGCGTTTTCGCTACGCTATTTGCCGTTAACTGTTTCGGTTCTCACGAGCATCGTGATGTTGCTGCTGATGTTGGCCGCGCCGTCGACATTTTGGCTTCTTGCGCTGCCGTTTCTGGTTTTTTCAGGACTGGCCTGGCTCGGCATCAACGATATGAAGCAGGACGAACATGCCATCCTGCGCAACTATCCGATTACTGGCCATGCACGCTTCCTGATGGAGGCACTGCGGCCTACCCTGCGGCAATACTTCTTTGAGGGCGAAAACGACGGCAGGCCGTTTTCGCGCGACAGGCGCTCGCTGGTCTACCAGCGCGCCAAGGGTCAGCTCGACAAGCGGCCATTCGGCACCGAGTTCGATGTCTATGATCCTAGCTATGAATGGATTTCGCATTCGTTGGCGCCGACCGAAGTGAGAGAGCATGATTTTCGCGTGAAGGTCGGCGGACCAGCATGCACCAAACCCTATTACGCCTCGGTCCTCAATATCTCCGCCATGAGTTTCGGCTCGCTATCAGCCAATGCCATCCGCGCGCTCAACAGCGGGGCAAAAGCTGGTGGCTTTGCACACGACACCGGTGAAGGGGGCGTGTCGCCCTACCACCGGGAGAATGGCGGTGACATCATCTGGGAGATTGGCTCAGGCTATTTCGGCTGCCGTGATGTAGAGGGTAACTTCTCTCCGGAGAACTTCGTCAAAACGGCAACGCTCGAGCAGGTCAGGATGATCGAAATAAAACTGTCGCAGGGCGCCAAGCCCGGTCACGGCGGCGTGCTGCCCGCCGCTAAAGTCACTGAGGAGATTTCCAGGATTCGCGGCGTACGCATGGGCGAGGATTGCGTTTCCCCCGCACAGCATCCCGCATTCTCAACACCTATGGAGCTGATTGCATTTATCCAGCAGCTGCGCGAGCTCTCCGGCGGCAAGCCGGTTGGTTTCAAGTTGTGCATGGGCCGCAAGCATGAGTTCTTGGCCATCGTCAAAGCGATGCTCACTACGGGTATCGCACCGGATTTCATTGTGGTCGACGGCAAGGAGGGCGGGACCGGCGCAGCGCCGTCGGAGTTCATCGATCATATGGGTATGCCACTGCGGGAGGGACTCTCATTCGTGCATTTCGCGCTGGTGGGGGCAGGACTGCGTGATCGTATAAAACTCGGCGCATCCGGCATGATGATTTCAGCCTTCGACATCGCCAGAACCATGGCTCTTGGCGCAGACTGGGTGAACATGGCGCGCGCGTTCATGTTTGCCGTCGGCTGCATCCAGAGCCAGACCTGTCACACCGACCGTTGCCCGACCGGTGTCGCCACACAGGACGCAGACCGGCAGCGTGCGCTGGTCGTGCCCGACAAGGCAATACGCGTTGCACAGTTCCACGAGAAAACGCTAATGGCGTTAGCTGAAGTGGTGGGCGGCGCGGGCCTTACTCACCCCTCACAATTGCGCCGCTTCCATTTCCAGAAACGCGTTAGTGAGTCCGTGGTGAAGTCCTTTATGGATCTGTATCCTGCCTTACGTAAAGGCGAACTGCTGACAGGAACAGAAGATCCAAGATACAAGGGAGCTTGGCAGCGGGCGCAGGCTGAGTCCTTTGCTGCCGCCCACACAGTTTAACCATTGTCAGTCGGCCATAGCGGCGGGAATCAGACCACCGTCTTGAGCAGCTTGAGCAACAGCTCGCGCAGCGGAATTTGCTGTGAGATGACAAATAGCATCGGAATGATGATCGGCAACAGCACCATCATGATGGAGCTCTTGCCGAGAGGAAGCGGGGTGACCTTTTCCACTGCATCGTAGATCGCCGAAATATCGGCAACCGGCCCAAGCTCAGGCGCATCGAGTATATCTCCCGCCGCGGATTCACTGCTGCCATTTTGGCCGAGTATCCAGCGCTGGTGCACGAGCCGGCCATGTGTGCCGATCAGCCGTCCATAGCTCAACAGCGCCGCACTCTTCATGGCAGCAATGCGCGGCGCAAACAAAATCAGAGGGGAGAGCATCATCACGCCCCACACTACAACAAAAACAGCGAACGGCGCCTTGAGAGCCATAAGGGTCTGGCCGTGGTAGAGCACGTCGTGCATCCAGCGTGAGGCGATAATCGCTGACACTGCCAACGTGACCAGAAAGAACGCCATCGGCAGTTTCTTCAGGAAACCGAGGCCGCCACAACGATCAGGATGGGAGGGCACCAGCGACAATTCCATTTTGGCGATGCGCTGAAAGAGCAGAATCACCAGACCAATACGCCAGAACCAGCCTAGCAGGAGAACCACGAAGACGGGCTTGGCGACATACAGGAACCACCAGCCGCCGAAGCCGAACTCTGTGCCATTTGCGGCCCACGACAGTTCGTGCGCATCGGATTGCACAGGACTGCCGATTATCCAGACAAACGCCAGACCGATAACAGCTACCCATGGCAGGCTGGAGTCACGCAGGCGCGCGACGCCGCTCAGCATATCTGCGAATGCCACTTGCTGCTTGTCGGAAATGATATCGTTCGATCGAAATTGCCCCACGATCTTTTGTAATACACCCCCTGCCATGGCTTCAGCCAGAATGAAGAGCGGAATGGCGACCAGACAACGCACGTGAATCCCGAAATGTCTTAATAGCGGCTCGCCAGTATCGACATGTACAAGTCGATCATTCAGGACCGCCCAGATCATGATCGGCAACCAGGTTAACAGGGCAAAAAAAACGGCACGGCGCACGACTCCCAAGCCTTGCGGTGGTGCGATGCGCAGTTTGCGCTGCCAGCGCAGGAGCAAATCATTACGTAGTAAATCGAATCCTTCATCCGGCGTGACCGTTTTGACCGTACTCACAATATCGCTACTCCGTTGTTTTACTTTTCGCACTCGAAAAATGGCCGATTGCCAATGCTAGCATAAGCTCGCGCGCGTTCAC
>JAJRDJ010000520.1 GCA_028678445.1 Methylococcaceae bacterium | reverse complement strand
GATATCCTGTCCGATTGCGCTGCCATGCTCGGCGGCTCGATCGGGATGCTGCCATCCGACTCTCTCGGCGCGCCGCGAGCCGATGGTTCGACGCCGGGCTTCTACCAGCCGATTTCCGGTTCAGCCCCCGACATCGCCGGCCAGAACCTTGCCAACCCGGTCGGCACCGTGCTCAGCCTTGCCATGGCGCTGCGGCACTCGCTTGATGCGCCGAAGCTGGCGGGCCAGCTCGAGGCCGCAGTCGATGCCGCCATCTCTGCCGGTGCCCTGACCCGGGATCTTGGCGGCACCCTGGGCACGACCGAGATGGTGCAGGCCATTGCCAGTCACCTGAAGGCTTAGCCTCGATCCCCCAAAACCGCGTCGCAGCCTGATTTGTTACCTTATTGAGGTTAGACTCGTTCCAGCCCCCGAAGCCGGATCATGGCTATCTGAAACCATGGCCAGACTCAGATCGCTACCGCCGATGAATGCCCTGAAGGCGTTTGATGCTGCCGCACGGCGCAAAGGGTTCACGGCGGCAGCCCAGGAACTGCTGGTCAGCCCGGGTGCGATCAGCCGCCATGTATCAAACCTCGAGGAGTATTTCGGGGTCCCTCTGTTCGAACGGCATCACAATGAAATCGAACTGACCCGCGCCGGCCAGTTCTACTACGCCCGAATCCGCTCTGCGCTCGATGTGATCGAGGACGCCAGCCGCCAGATGGAAGAAGGCGTGAACGCCCGGCAGGTGCGCGTTTCCACGCTTCCCACCTTTGCCACCCGCTGGCTGATCCCGCGCCTGTCGCGGTTCATCGAAAGGCATCCGCAGGTCGAGCTGCAGCTTTCCACCGGGGTAGCGCAGCTTGACGAGATCAATTTCGAACTCGACGCCATCGATATCGCCACCCACTTCAGCATTTCGGAAATCGCCGCCGATCACACCGACCTGTTGTTCGAGACCGAACTTCATCCGGTGTGCACACCGGAGCTGGCGAAGCGGATTACCGGTGCCTCGGACATGCTGGAGCAAAGGCTGCTCTTCACGGTCAACGGCCTGACTCACTGGCGCCAGTGGTTCGAGGTAGCTGGCCTGCCGGCTCCCGCCAAGGGGCCGCGGATGTCGTTCGGCAATTCGGGCCTGGCGCTGCAGGCGGCGATCGAGGGGCTGGGCGTTGCGCTCAGCGAAAGTGTGTTCGTGCGCGACGACCTGGCAGCCGGGCGGCTGGTGTCGCCCGTCGACCAGCGGCTCAGGATCAGCAACAAGTACTACATGACCGTCAATCCGGCCCGGGCCGAGAACGCCGGAGTGCGGGCCTTCCGCGAATGGTTGCTGGAGGAAATCCGCACCACCTAAGTACCGCCACCCATGTTTTGCGGGGCACACCCAGGATTTTGAATTCTGGCCGGCCGTATTGCCGCTGCAACCGGGGCGCGGTTGGTCGAGGCGATGATCTGAGCGGTAAGAACGCGCTTCAGTTATTCTAAGCCAGACGCTCAGTTTTTTGGGCTCGCGGACGACTGGCGACGACTGGTAACTTGCGGTCCAGCTCAAGGAGGATGGCATGGGCGGCAAGTGGAATTTCAAGACGCCGATAGTCCAGGGCAACGCCCCGGCGCAGGCCCATGCCAACATCCCCGCCGGCCTGTGGGAACGCGAAATGGGCCGCGATGCCTTCTTCGGTCCGGCCACCGACTTCTATCATCGCAACCCGCCGACCGCCTGGTGCGCGATCGATGCCGACGGCCCGCGTCCGCACTTGATGGACACCCGCCTGCTGGCTACTCCGGGCAGCTCACAGGGGAATGCAGCCGAACTGCTGGTCAATGCCCATGTCCGAATGCGGTATTGGAAGACGCAAGGCAACATGGACCACCTGGTCCGCAATGCCGATGGCGATGAGCTGCTCTTCCTTCACCGTGGCAGCTGCGAGCTATTCTGCGACTTCGGCCACATTACCCTGACCAAGGGCGATTACTTTGTCATGCCGCGCGGGACGATGTGGCGGATCGAGACCAGCGAAGTGGTCGAGATGCTGCTGATCGAATCGACCGACGCGCCCTATCGCCTGCCGGAAGAATCGATCCTTGGCCGCCACCTGCCGTTCGATCCGGGCGTGTTCGGGGTGCCCGCGCTCAACGAACAGTTCAAGGCCCAGAAGCGCAACCAGCTGACCCAAGTGCGGATCCGCAATCGCGGCCGCGTGAACTCGGTGACTTATCCCTTCAATCCGCTCGATGCCGAGGGCTGGAAGGGTGATCTGTATCCGATCCGGCTCAACATCGCCGATATCCGGCCGATCTCCTGCCACCGGGCGCATGTGGTGCCGAGCGGGCATACGACCTTTGTCAGCGACCGGTTCATCATTTGCACCTTCGCGCCCTATCCATCGCCGACGGACCCGACCGCGCTGCGCCTGCCTGCGTTCCACGACAACATCGAATACGATGAAGTCCTGTTCCTGCACGAAGGCGGGAAGACCGACCTGTCGGCCGGCTTCGAACCCGGGCTTGTGATGTTCGATCCCCGCGGCGTCACCCACGGCCCACAGGCCGAGACGCTGCCGCTGTTCCACAACAGCGAAATCCCGCTGCCCAATGAGAATACGCTGGTCATGCTCGATACCCGCGATCCGCTCGAACTGGGGGCGGACGCGCATCGCTGCAATATCCCCGGCTTCGAGATGTCTCCAGCCAAGGCCATAGCGTTTGCCCCGGATGCAGTCATACCGGACGCCCCGGCCCCGCAAGCCGCGGCTCCCGCCGGACCAACCGAGACAACTGCTGCCACGGCCAAAGCCGACATGGCCGCGCAAACCCTTTCAAGGATTGACACGATGCCGAAAACCATCACGACCCAGATCATTTCCAACGAACTCGCCGATGCGCTGATCGCGGGCGCCAAGGCCAAGGCCGCCGAAATGGGCGTACCGATGTGCATAGCGGTGACCGACCCGGCCGGCAACCTGGTGCAATTCGTGCGGATGGATGGCGCTGCGCTCCTCAGCGTCGGCCTTGCCCAGGACAAGGCCTACACGTCGGTCTCGTTCGGAATGGCGACTCACGAATGGCACGAATTCATCAAGAACGACCCGCCGCTGCTTGACGGCATCGTTCACACCCCGCGTCTGGTCGTGTTCGGCGGTGGCTACCCCGTGAAGGTGGATGGCGTGCTGGTCGGCGGCATCGGCGTCAGCGGCGGCCACTACACGCACGATATGCAGGTGGCTCAAGCAGCGCTGGCCGCGGCTGGTGTTGCCGCCTGAACGCAAGCAGAATTCTCCGGGAATCCCGGAGTGATTCACGCCTGATTTCAGGAAAAGTCCGGCCAGTCGGATCGTTGCCAGTTCCATTTCATGATCGATTGCCCTTCCCTCTATCGATCAAAATATAGTCTGGTTCGTTTGATAGAGGGGTCCCTGTCACTCACCGGAGACCGGTCCGCTCGCACGGAAGTTCAACCCGGGAGAGCGAAATTGTGTACGTCAATGTG
>JAJRDJ010000519.1 GCA_028678445.1 Methylococcaceae bacterium | reverse complement strand
GGACGGCGCACTGCTGGCCACGCTGGGCGAGGCGACCGCCAGCCTCTGGGACACGGCGACAGCGTCGGAGTTGGCCGCATTGAGGCACGATACTCGGCGGCCGCAAGACAGGGCTGGTTATCCCCTGAATGCCCTGGCCATTTCTCCCGATGGGCGACTGCTGGCAACGGCTGCGGGAGAGATTGGGCGGGTTTACCTGTGGAATGTCCGCCGCGCCCTCAGTCCGGAAGTGCTGTCAGCCCGGGGCAGGGAGACAGCCACCGCCATGCTGGCAGCATTGCGGACGTCGGATACGCCGATCAATTCTTACATCGCCGCATTGGGTCCCCACGCCAAAGCAGCCGTGCCCATCCTGCTCGGGGCTCTGAATGATCCGGAGGTGAAGATCCGTGGTGCGGTGGTCATGGCTTTAAGCTCCTTCCCATCAGAAGCCGGGACGGTCGTGCCTGTGCTGTCCAGCGCTCTGCTTCGCGAGAGGCACATTCAAGTGCGGGCCGGCATCGTGGCTTGCCTGGCGCAGTGGGGGGAGGCCGCAAAACCGGCCATTCCCTCGCTGCTCCAAATCGTCGAGAAGGACGAAAATTCCCAAGTGCGCCTCCTGGCCCGGCGAGCTCTGCAACAAATGGCTCCCGACGCCTTGGCCAAACTCGACACCGAGCTTAAATCGCGTCCTGCTCCGGCGGAGCCGGACGTGCAGGCGAAGGCCAAAACCAACTACGAAGGTATGCCGCTAGACTACTGGATCGAGAAATTCGGAGAGTCCAATATCCCCAACGAAATCTTTGGGCGATCGCCTCGAAGCGGCCCGCTGCAAGCCATCCGCAGCTTTGCGCCCTCGGTGGTGGTGCCGGCTCTGACGAACGCGCTCGGCAGCGAAAAGCAGCATGTGCGCGCGGGGGCGGCCGAACTGCTGGGAACGTATGGGGCCGAGGCCGGCAGCGCCATTCCCGTGCTCTGCCGTGCCCTTGGGAACGACTCCTGGGAGACACGCCGGCGCGCGAGCGATTCGCTGGTGATCATCAGCAAGGCCCTAGGAGTGGTACCAACGGCGTTGCGGACGATCCTGGACAACGGCACTCCCGACAATCGTATTTATGCGGCGCGGACCCTGGCGCAGTTGGAGCCGACCAATGAAGTCGTGCCGCGCGCCATTGCAGAAGCGCTCCGCCAGCTCCGCGCGAACGACCGTGGGTGGGCGTCGCCCGACCTCTACGATGAAGCGGCCCGGGCACTGGTGAATCTTGGACCGCGCGCCAAGGTGGCCGTGCCTGAGTTACTCCTCTCCTTGCCCGTGTTCATGAACTTCATGGACTTCCAACAGGTGACCAATGCCACCCGAATCATCGCCCAGACCGGAGTGGATTCCAACATGGTGCCAGTTCTCCTGGGGGTGCTGCGCTCTCTGCCCTCCCAGGGGGCATTCACCGACCCGAAGACCGCGGCGATCGAAGGCCTCGTCATCCGGGACATCGGCCCGCCCGCCATACCCATCCTGATCGATGAACTGAAGAAGAACTCGCCGACAAACCGGATGGGCTACTACCCTGGTCAGCGGAGACCGGAGATGAATCTGCTGGTTGGTTTCGGTGCCACGGCTGTGCCCGCCATGACGGAGTTGCTGCAGCAACCGGAAGAGCGGTTCAGTCGGGACGCCCTGTCGGTCATCCAGCAAATCGGCCCCGCTGCCAAAGAGGCGGTCCCAGCGCTGGGCGCACTGCTGAAGAGCGGGAGCCCTTCTCTCCAACGCCGCGCGCTGGCCGCTTTGGCCGCCATCGGGCCAGCCTCGCAAGCAGCGATTCCGGCCATCACTCCGCTGCTGAGTGATCCCAACCCGCAGACCCGATCATCGGCCACCAACGCGCTGATGAGGATTCGGGTAGAGGGGCGGCCCGCCCGGCTTTGACGGTTCAGAAGCACCTGAAAGTGAATGCGCCAACCATTAGCAATGCCCGCTCTTACCCATCGTGGCGCTGTGATGCAGGCTTCGCGCCTCAGGCGGCGGCTGCGACCCCTCCTGAACACCAGGAACGGAGGTGGCCCGTGAAACCGCCCAACCGCTTAGACCACGCGTCACGCTCGGGTGCAGACCTGGCGCCGTTCATTCCGGGCGATAAGCTTCACCAGTGCCAGGACGGTGGCAGCTATGTGATGGGCAAGTTGAGCCAGAGCCCACGCTGCTCGGTAGCTGGACATGAACTTCCCCAGCGCCGGAATTGAAGGAGGAAAATATGAAAATGAAATCCCTGGCGGAGAATGGAAATGGCAATTCAAGTCACCGAGCTTGGCTTGCACGCGTGAGGTTGCTCATGACTGCGGGAATGGAGCGCGCCACATCGAAAAAGCAATCCCCGATCAGGTTCACGTTTACAACCAAAATGAAAACTGGGGGACAGGCGTGGCATGACCTCAGAACCAAGCTTTGCCTCTTGCTGGGGATCGCTTTGACTCCACTTGTTTTGGCCGGGTGTTTCATAGGTCCGAGTTCTGGACCAGAGCACGTTTTTGTGGTTGAGCCACCACCGCCTTTTCTCACAGAAGAACTGGCCGTGGCCAAGGCCCGCGAAACCCTGGCCAAGGAAGGCTACAAGCTGAACGATTGGCAGATCACGCGAACCGACGCACCGCACGGTCACGCTCCGGACGGAACCCCCGACAAGTATTTGCGTCGTTTCGGAACTAACTACGGGCGGCTCCATTTCAAGAGCGGCAAGGGCTCTCGTGAATACGATGTCCGGTTGGAAAGCAATCGGGTGGTCTGTTCATCCTTCCAGGGGTTATAGAGCAAGGCGATGACGAAGCAGCCACAGATTCGGCTCCCTGGAGGCTTGTCAGCATCCGTTACCGGTTGCACCGGCCCAGAGGCGGAACTGCGTCTGTCAGCAGATTTGCAGACATTGCGGGGGATTGTGGACGAGTTGGACCGCTTGGAGGAGCGCCTCGACTCTTCTCCCATTCCGAAAGCGGTCATGGGCCGCGGCTATTTCACGCCCGACGAAGATGACCGCGTTCGTCAGGGCGTAATGGTCTATCGCAACTGCCGGCTGGCTGCTTACGACATCATCCTGCGCTATCGGGACTACGCTTCGCTGGAGCCACAGCCCTGCCGGCTCCAGTGCTTTCTGGTGGCGTTTGGCGCCGCGTTGGTGCTTTATGCAAAATCGCTCAAGATTATTGCCTTTGCCGAGCATGTGCCGAT
The DNA here is from genome assembly GCA_028678445.1 of Methylococcaceae bacterium. Lineage (GTDB taxonomy): Bacteria > Pseudomonadota > Gammaproteobacteria > Methylococcales > Methylococcaceae > UBA6136. The sequence continues at coordinate 222 of JAJRDJ010000519.1, read as the reverse complement.
GTTGCGGGCCAAGATCAACGAGCCGGACAGCAAATATGATATGGAGGCGGGATTCTTTGATGATGTGCTGGCCGGCTACAGCCGAATCTGCAACTACCGGTCCATCATTCAAGCGGACGTTTTCTGGCGAAAGCATCGGCGGGAAGCTCACGTTTTGGCTGATGAGGCCGGCGGCGATTGGGCCTGGCTAGCCGAACTGATCCGCCATCAGCGCAAGGCGGT
>JAJRDJ010000518.1 GCA_028678445.1 Methylococcaceae bacterium | reverse complement strand
GGATTTCGAAACTGGCAACATGTGCCTGAACCTCTGCGAGGTTCCGCACTCGTTCCCCGAGTCTCAGTACTGCCATGCAACCTACGTGGCGTTACCGGCGAGCTTGATAAGGCTTGAGCTTCAACAACCAAGGCTTTTCAGTATCTGGTTAGTAGATTCTGTCTGCGCCATCCCCTGCCCAAACTTCGGCGTCATTGATTGCGCTATCCATATCCCAAAACGGTCCACGTTGGGCGGCATCATCCCTGACAACGAAATACGGATGTTCCCCTTCATGTGGCGGCGTCCATTGCACTTTGTGTTTTTGGACGGTAAATATTCGGTTTTTGTTTTCAAACCGGGCGATGAGTTCGTACGACATGATGTACCTCGTTGGTTAAGAAACACTCGATCCAAGGATTCAAAGGGCCTACTCCATTAGAGGGAGCGGGGTCAATGTCCCATTCAATGCCCGGCACGACAGTGCGCACAGGCGTGCTTGCACCTCTCTCACCGGCATTCACAACCTAGCCTCCATCTCCAGTATGTCCATCGTCGTGCGCAGGACGGCATCGGGATTCAGGGAAATACTGTCAATGCCACATTCCACCAGGAAGCGGGCAAATTCGGGATAATCGCTGGGCGCCTGTCCGCAGATGCCGATCTTGCGCCCCGCCGCCTTGGCATCCGCAATCACGGAGGCTATTGAGCGCATGACCGCCGGATTCCGCTCGTCGAAAATATGGGCAACGATTTCGGAATCCCGGTCCACGCCCAGAATGAGTTGGGTCAAATCATTCGAGCCGATCGAGAAGCCGTCGAACACCTCGGCAAACTCCTTCGCCAGCAGCACATTGCTGGGAATTTCGCACATGACGTAAACCTCCAGCCCGTTGTCACCCCGCTTCAGGCCATTATGTTCCATCTCTGACAAGACGCGCCGAGCTTCCTCAACGGTCCGGCAGAACGGAATCATGATTATCAGGTTGGTCAGGCCCATCTCATCACGCACCTTCTTCATGGCCTGGCACTCCAGCGCAAAGCCATCGCGATAACGCTCATCGTAATAGCGGCTGGCACCCCGGAAACCTATCATCGGATTTTCCTCGACAGGCTCGTATGCTTGGCCGCCCACGAGGTTCGCATACTCGTTGGTCTTGAAGTCACTCATCCGGATGATCACGTCATTCGGATAGAACGCCGCCGCGATCATCGCGACGCCATGCGCCAGACGCTCGACGAAAAATTGTGGTTTATCGTCATAGCCGGCGGTCAGGCGATCGATTTCATCCTTGACATCCGGGTCGGTCAACACAGCGTAATCGATGAGCGCCTTGGGATGAATTTTTATGGTGTTGGAGATGATGAACTCCTCGCGAGCAAGCCCCACACCATCATTGGGCAGGAACGACAGGCGGAAAGCCTCCTCGGGATTACCCACATTCAGCATGATTTTGGTGCGGGGGCGCCGCAGTTCGGCAAGGGACCGTCGCTCGACCTCGAATGGCAAAAGGCCCTCATAGACGAAGCCGATGTCACCCTCGGCACAGGATACGGTGACATTGCGGCCGTCAGCCAATATTTCTGTCGCCTGTTCGGTGCCCACCACGGCCGGCAGGCCCAACTCACGACTGACGATTGCCGCGTGGCAGGTTCGCCCACCCCGGTTGGTGACGATAGCGGCAGCCTTTTTCATCGAGGGTTCCCAGTCGGGATCCGTCTTGTCCGCCACCAATACTTCTCCGGTCTGGAATCGGTGCAAATCCTTCACGGACTTGATGACTCGCACCGGGCCATGCGCAATTCGCTCCCCAACGCTGCGGCCAGTGACGAGAGGTTTGCCGCTTTTCGCTTGCAGCCGCCAGGACTCGATGACCCCCATTGGCTTTTGGGACTGGACGGTTTCGGGACGCGCCTGGACGATGAAGAGCTCACCCGTTCGCCCATCCTTGGCCCACTCCATGTCCATGGGTGAAGGCATGCCCCGCTTTTGCGAGTAATGGTCTTCTATCAGGCAGGCCCAGCGGGCCAGTGTCAGGATGTCGTCATCGCTGATGCAGAACCGCGTCCTTTCATCGGCCGGCACCGATATGTTGCGGGTCATCTTGCCGCCACCGACATCGTAGATGAGCTTCTGCTCCTTGGTGCCGAGGTGCTTTCTGAGGATGGGACGAAAACCTTGCCGCAAGGTAGGTTTGAAAACGTAAAACTCGTCGGGGTTGACGGCGCCTGCCACGACATTTTCTCCCAGGCCATAGGCGCCATTGATCAGCACGGCATCGGAGAATCCCGTTTCGGTGTCAATGGAGAACATCACCCCCGCGGCAGCCAGGTCGGAGCGGACCATCCGCTGAACTCCCACGGAGAGACCGATACGCCTTTGATCGAAGCCCTTGTCGACGCGGTAGGAGATGGCCCGGTCTGTGTAGAGTGATGCAAAGCAACGCTTGCAGGCTTCAAGCAAGGCGGAAGGTCCTTGCACATTCAGATAGGTTTCCTGCTGGCCGGCAAAACTGGCATCGGGCAGGTCTTCCGCGGTGGCGCTGGAGCGGACGGCCACATCGGCTGGAATTCCGGTATCGCCCGAGAGTTTGTTGTACCCCGCCAGGATCGCTGTCTCGAGCCCGGCGGGGAGATCCGCGGCCAAAATCGCATGGCGCGCGGCCAAGCCGCGTCGCTGCAAGTCCCCAATGTCCTGGGTATCGATTCCAGCGAGAATGTCCTGGAGTTGCTTCGCTACACCAGAATGATTAATAAAGTCAAAGTACGCTGCCGCCGTGATGGCGAATCCATTGGGAATCAGGACACCCTGGGGTGTCAGCGCTCGGTACATCTCACCCAGGGAGGCATTCTTGCCACCGACCAGCGGCACATCCTCAATACCAATCTCTTCAAACCAGAGAATTTCAACCTGATCACGTGGCGTAATGGACATGATGTGCCTCCTCACGAATACTGACTCATGTTATGCCAAGAGAGCACTATCCTGCCATGAAAGCAATTGGTGGGTTAAATCCAGAGTCCAAGTAGGGTCACCCTTTTCCACACTCGGTGACAACCCGCGGGCCAAGCGCATTGCCGGTGGGGGTATCGTCCTGAGTCAAGCGACTGGGCTCATGCGAGAATATCCGCCGGTGTGCGTATTCCACGCCATACAAATTGGTGCGTGCCGCCAGCCGATTCACCCCTACTGAGGCATATCCCGCAAAAAACCGCGTGATTTGCCGCAATTGCACTGCGACGAATTACCGCATTGAGAGCGGTGATGAGTCCCCTTATCCTATGTCCACTCGTTGAGCAATCCTGCTCCATCAGCTTAAACCCTGAAGCGAGTGCGCATAAACCTCTCTCTCTACAGAGGTGCCCCATGGGTACCTCTTTTTTTTGCAATACTAGTCGACCTTGAAATATTCGGAGATTGGTGCAGCCGAGTATATGCGCGGCTTGAATCGCTCTTACACGATTAACAGACGTACGGTGAAAATCACGCTTTCATTCGCGCTACAACACCTGTTTCATAGCTCACCTCAGTCCCAGCGCACGGGCAATCCCATAATTCTGGGGCTTTTCCAGCTCAATTAGCAATGAACTGGAGGGCAGGGATACCGGGACGGACTCAAGCCGCCCGAGAGATCGCCGTTGTTGCAAAGCGAGCCAGATCAACTCCAGGCCATGGCGTTTTAGCATGGACTCAT
>JAJRDJ010000011.1 GCA_028678445.1 Methylococcaceae bacterium | reverse complement strand
TCCATCACTCGCATCGGAAAACACTTGTTTCCCGACAGCCTTAGAGCTTTCGTGCGGAGGGTCAAGTCAGTGCTAGACGTGCTAAACCATCCCTTAAACGGATCATTTCTGGCTACTTGCTGCCCACGGAATTTTCGGCGGTTCCGGCTTACAACCCCATGCACGGATGTTTGCAGGCAGGGTCAAGCTGGGGGAACGTCGCTTGACACGCCTAATATATTTCGATAATACTTATAATATGGAAACATTGACCGCTGCAGAACTACTGGCCGCCCTCGGCCATGAATCGCGCTTGGCTATCTTTCGCCTTCTAGTAGAAGCGGGTCCTGAAGGTATGAACGCTAGTGCCATCGGAGAGAAATTAGATTTACCTCCAGCAACGCTGTCATTCCACCTTGCCCACCTCAACCGCGTTGGACTGATCCGAGGGCAACGGGAAAGTCGCTTCATCCGCTACTCCGCCGAATTTGCCACGATGGATGAGCTGATCGCCTTTCTGACCCATAGTTGTTGCCAAGGTAATGCCTGCCTGTCCAAGACGGCGGCGTGCGACACCACGGAGAAGCGTCGAAGCCGGATTTCTAAAACTACGCGACCTGAATGATAGGAGCACTGGAGTCATCATGAACTCTCCCAAGACCGTCCTCGTGCTCTGCACCGGCAATTCCTGCCGCTCCCAGATGGCCGAAGTGATCCTCAACCACGATTTGGCTGGGCGGGTGCGCGCCTTGTCGGCGGGTACCCGGCCGCAACCCAAGGTAGCCGACTGGGCCATCGAGGCACTGAAACTTGCCAATCTGCCGACTGATGGGCTTTACCCAAAAGATGTGAATGCGGTGATAGATGAGTCCATCGATCTCGTGGTGACGGTTTGCGATAACGCCAAGGAAACCTGTCCCATTTTCCCCAAGCCGGTACCGCGCCTTCATCTGCCGTTCCACGATCCGCATGGCGAGCCATTGGAGAGCTTTATCACCGTGCGCGATGATATTCGGGTGCGACTGATCCCGGCTGTCACCGATGCGCTAGGTCTGTGAAAAACCGATAACAAGAACCAGAAGATCAATCATGAGTGTCGTGACCCAAAAACTTTCTTTTCTGGACCGCTACCTTACAGTTTGGATCTTTGCGGCCATGGCCGTGGGCGTGGCGCTCGGGAATTTCGTGCCGGGGGTCGAACAGTTCATCGACGCCTTCCAGGTCGGGACCACCAACATCCCCATCGCCCTCGGCTTGATCCTCATGATGTATCCGCCTTTCGCCAAGGTGCGCTACGAGGAGTTGCCGGATGTCTTCAGCGACAAGAAGGTGCTCGCCCTGTCGCTGATTCAAAACTGGATCGTCGGACCGATCCTGATGTTCGCCCTGGCGGTGATCTTTCTCCCGGACAAGCCCGAATACATGGTCGGCCTGATCCTGATCGGCCTGGCCCGCTGCATCGCCATGGTGATCGTCTGGAACGAGATCGCCAAAGGTTCGACGGAATACGCCGCCGGTCTGGTCGCCTTCAATTCGATCTTTCAAGTACTGTTTTTCAGCCTCTATGCCTGGCTGTTTGTGACCGTGCTGCCCCCGCTGTTGGGGTTGTCGGGTTCGATTGTCGATGTTTCGATCCGTCAGATTGCCGAGAGCGTCTTCATCTATCTGGGCATCCCGTGCATCGCCGGGGTGCTGACCCGCGTGATCCTGCTGCGTTTCGTTTCCAAGGCGTGGTACCACGACCGCTTCGTCCCCATGATCAGTCCGATCACCTTGGTCGCCTTGCTCTTCACCATCGTGGTGATGTTCAGTTTGAAGGGCAAGTTGATTGTCACCATCCCCATCGACGTAATCCGGATCGCAATTCCACTGCTGATCTACTTCGTCGTGATGTTCGTCTTCTCGTTTTTCATGAGCCGAAAGATCGGCGCCGGTTACCCGAAATGCGCCACGCTGTCCTTCACCGCCGCCAGCAATAACTTCGAGTTGGCCATCGCGGTTGCCGTGGCGGTTTATGGCATCAACTCGGGAGCGGCCTTTGCAGCGGTCATCGGACCCTTGGTGGAGGTCCCGGTGATGATGGGTCTGGTCACGGTTTCGCTCTGGGCCAAGCAGCGTTACTTTGCCGATGGATCGACCTGAATCGAAACAAGAGAAGCTGGGTACCGTCTGAACTATGGATATCGTCATCAATGCACTTCAAGGAGGGCTTGCCAGCCTAGCAGCGTATTTGGCGGCTCACGTGCTACTCTGCCTGGTCCCCGCCTTCTTCATCGCTGGTGCCCTGTCAGCGCTGGTGCCACAGCAATCCATCATTCGTTTTCTGGGGCCGGATGCGCCCAAGTGGGTGTCCTATCCGGCAGCGGCCAGCGCCGGTAGCCTGCTGGCGGTCTGTTCCTGCACGATCCAGCCGCTGTTCGCCGGCATTTACCGGAAAGGGGCCGGTCTGGGACCGGCGGTCACCTTTCTGTTCTTTGCTCCGGCGGCGAATATTCTGGCACTGTCCTATACCGGCGTGGCGCTAGGTGCCGACTTTGCACTGGCCCGCATCCTGTTGGCGCTGTCCTTTGGCATCGGGATTGGGATGATCATGGCGATCCTGTTCCGGCGCGGCGATGTCGCCCGACTGGCCGATAGCCAAACCTTCGCAGCCGGCGAGGGCATTTCGGGCAAAACACTGCTCTTTCTGGGAATGCTGGTCGCCCTGCTGATCGCCGGTACTTTGAAGCTGGACTTCCTCACCAGCGGGTTGCTCGATATTGAAATCCCCTGGCCTGGGGCCAGGCCGGTTCAGGATCTACTGGACCGCTGGGTGCCCGCTAATCCAACGACTGGGGCGGAGGGGTTAAGCCTGCACGGCGCTATCCTGACTGGCCTGCTCGGGCTCATCGGTGCCGTGGCCTGGCGTGGCTTGGGGAGAATTGACGAGGGCTTCAACCGGCTGACGCCGATGGCCCTTACCTTGACCGCCCTCACGTTGGCCTTCGCCGCGCTGGGCCTGCGGGTTTCCGAATACGGGCTGATGCTAACGATCACCGGCAGAACCCTAGCCGTCGTGCTGCTCTGCGCCCTGCTCCTCCCCTTAGTCCGCCGATTCGAGCTTTGGGACGTACAACAATGGCTGTGGGAAACCTGGCGGTTCGTCCGACAGATTTTCCCGTTGCTGATCGTTGGCGTCTTCCTGGTGGGGGTCATCCGGCTGTTCATCCAACCCGATTGGATACGGTCGGTGGCTGGGGCCAACACCGTCCTAGCCAATCTGGCAGGGGTGGTCTTTGGGGTGTTCATGTATTTCCCAACGCTGGTCGAAGTGCCCATCGCCAAGATGTTCCTTTCCCTCGGTATGCACCCAGGCCCGCTGATTGCTTACCTGATGGCTGACCCGGAACTCTCCTTGCAAAGCATCCTGATTACTGCGGCCATCATCGGCAAGTTGCGGGCTTGGAGCTATGTCGGACTGGTGGCGCTGTTTTCGACCCTGGCCGGTCTGACTTACGGCGCCTGGGTGGATGGCGCCTCGTGGCTACTGTTGGGTACGGCGGTTCTGAGCTTTGTCGGACTGATCGTGGGGACCCTGCACCTGATTGAGAAAACCCGTAAGACCAAAAACATAAGGAGCACATATGTTAATCAAGATTCTCGGTAGTGGCTGCGCCAAGTGCAACCGCCTGGAGCAACTGACGCGCGAAGCGGTGGGTGAGTTGGGGATCGACGCGACCTTTGAGCACGTCAAGGAAATGGACAAAATCATGGCCTATCCCATCATGAGAACCCCCGCGCTGGTCGTGGATGAGAAGGTCAAGGTATCGGGACGGATTCCCAGCAAAGAAGAGCTGCTGGTGTGGTTGAAGTGATCGGCGAGTACGGATGATAAGGAGACAGCGCAGCGCCGGCGCGATCTCGACGGCGGGAAGCCACGACCGACTTGGAGAGCTTTTATGACCATGCTCGAAATTGAATGGCGTCATCTGGATAAAGACGGGCGCACCTGCCTGCGCTGTTGGGGT
>JAJRDJ010000517.1 GCA_028678445.1 Methylococcaceae bacterium | reverse complement strand
GTCTCCATGATCCCAACTTCAACGCCTTCAGGCTCACCTCACGGTGGAAATACGCCCCTCCCTTCAGGCTCATGTCTCATTGGACAAGGCTATGGCTTGCAGAGGGGTTCTTCTTGTTCCACACTGAGAATATTAGCTGCCATTAATCAACCTGAAGCAACCATCATGAGACGCATCTATTTCCTCGTCCCCAACACCACCATCGCTCACGCCATCGTCGATGAATTGCTGCTGGACCGCGTTGAGGCGCGGCATATCCATGTAGTAGCGAAATCCGGCATTCCCCTGGGTGATCTACCCGAAGCCACCGTCTTCCATAAATCCGATTTCTTCCCGGCGTTGGAGCAAGGCCTCGCCATGGGCGGCGCCACGGGATTGCTGGCGGGCTTGGCGGCGGTCGCCCTGCCAACTGGCTTGGTACTGGGGGGTGGCGCGGTGTTCGCCATCACCCTGGCCGGAGCCGGCGTCGGGGGCCTGATGTCAACCATGGTCGGAATCAGCATCGATAGCCGCCGGATCGAGGAATTCCAGGCCGCTATTGAGCGAGGGGAGCTATTGCTGATGATCGATGTGCCACGGGACCGCGTCGAGGAGATCGAAACCATCGTCATGAAGCACCACCCGGAAGTTGAGTGCGAGGGTGCCGATCCGCACACCTTCCCGTAGCGATCTGCAAGCTAAGGGATGTTCACATTGCATTATTTGAGGAGGTCACCATGACCATGTCGCTGAAAGAACGACTCACACTAGCCCTACTGGATGAATACAAGTCCCGGGCCACCTATGCCAAAATCATCGAGAAATTCGGGCCGGTGCGCCCCTTCGTGAACATCCATGAGGCCGAGGGCCGACATGTGGATGCTTTAGTGCGGCTATTTGAAGTTTACAGCATCGAAGTTCCGGTCGATCACTGGCCCTGCCACTTGACGGTGCCGGAAAGCCTGAAGGAAGCCAGCCAGCAGGCGGTCGATGCAGAACAGGACAACATGACGATGTACGACCGGATCCTGGCGGAAACGCCGGAACCCGATGTCCGCCGCGTTCTGCTGAACCTGCAATCGGCATCACGGGACCGGCATCTGCCGGCCTTCGAACGCTGTCTGCACAGGGAAAGCTGAAACTTTTACAGTCCTGATCAGCTCGATGGGCAGGGATCGATAAACCGCTCCTGATCATACCGTCCGGGGCGCGAGGGCACACCCACATGTTGGATCTCTTGGGATTCGTACGATCGGCGGACGAAATTATCCTCCGGGCAAGCCCGAATCATGATGTTTTCCTGCTGAGACTGCTCGCGGCGCTGCCCCCGGTGATCTTTTTCACCGTCGATGCCATCTACGGGCTGGCGGTCTTCTTCTGGCTGGGCTTGCCGTTCTACCTGATTTGCCTCCTGCTCTACGCACATGGGCTGCTGAAATCCCTGCTGTTCATGCGACAGGTCTCGGCGGAGTTGTTGATCGTGCTGGTCATGACTGTCACCCTGATTGACGGCAAACCGCTCAGCGGTGCGCTGGTGGCCTGGTTCATCGGCTTCGGCCTGTATGTCTCGTTCACGATCATACGGAAAAACCGGGAGAAGATCGAAGCCCTGGTCGGGCAGACAAAGAAGACCGCCCTGGTGATGACCGACGCCGAAATCCATGAGGTGCCCGTGGACGCGGTCAGGACCGGGGATCTCTTGATCGTGCCGCGCGGGACCGCGATGCCGGCCGATGGTGCCATCGTCGAGGGTCAATCCTCAATCGACGAATCGCTTGTGACCGGCGAGCCGTTCCCGGTATTCAGGATGCCCGGGGACGCCGTGCTGGCGGGGATGCTCAACCTGTCGGCCCCCCTGCATATCCGCGCCACCCGGGATGGCGATGCTTCCTATCTCGCGCTGATCGGCGCCGAGATCGAGCGCAGCCTGAAAAACAAATCCAGCTTGCAACGAGAGGCCGACCGCATCGTTCAATACCTGCTGCTGGGCGTGACCGCTTATTCCTTCCTGCTGCTGTTTGTCACCGGGAGTCTGGACCGGATGGCGACGGCACTGTCGGTGATCTGTCCGTGCGCGTGGGCGCTGGCGACGCCCACCGTGTTCGCCTCCGGCATCGGGCGCTCGGCGCGACTGAAGATACTCGCGCGAGGCGGCGAGCCGCTGGGCATCATGCGCGACATCGGAACCATCGTGCTGGACAAGACCGGCACCCTCACGCAAGCGGTGCCTCAGGTGATCAAGACCAAGCCCATCGGCATCGACGAGACCGAGTTGCTCGAAATCGTCGCATCGGTGGAAACTCGCTTCAGCCATCCTCTCGCGCGGGCGATCGTGAGCTTCGCCGCAGGCCGGGGCGTGCACCGCTACAGGCCGGTCAGCGCGGCGGAGGATCTTCCGGGCTGCGGTGTCAGGGCACTGGTGGAAGGGCGGCCGGTTGTGGTTGGCAGTCCCGAGACCCTCCAGGCGCTCGGTATAAAACTGCCGAAATCCCGACATGCCGGTCGGGCTATCTGGGTGGCCATCGATGGCACGGTGGTGGGCATGATCCTTGTCCATGACGTGATCCGCTCGGAAATGAAGGATCTGGCAATCGCCATTCGGCAACTTGGCGTACACCGCGTGGTGGTGGCGACCGGCGATCACGAGGAATCCGAGGCCAGACGCGTGGCTGAACTGATCGGGGCGGACGCTTACCATTTCAACTGCAAGCCCGAGGACAAGGTCGCGCTCGTCAGGCAGTTCCAATCCACGGGACGTGTGGCCATGGTGGGCGACGGCATCAACGACGCACCAGCCCTGGCCGCGGCCGACGTCGGCATCGCCATCGGCGGACACAAGAACGTGGCGCTGGCGATCGCATCCGCGGACATCGTGATTCTGGGAGATGACGCCGGGGATTTGCTGCAGATCCTCGGGATCAGCCGCAGCATGGCGGAAGTGATCCGGCAGAATTATATCTGGGCCATATCATTCAACACCCTGGGCCTGGCACTGGTCACTTTCGGACTGCTCAACCCGGTTCTCGCCGCCTTCCTCCACCACATCAGTTCGGTATTCGTCGTCGCCAACGCCGCAAGGCTGTATGCCGGTATCGACACGGCGGCGGATGTGCAATCAGGCTTCCTGGCCCAGTGGAGACAGTGGCGCCAGAACTTCGATTGGCGGATGTAGGGTTACTTGGGAATGCGGTGAAATCCCGATGACGATTCCCCTGTTTGAGGGGTTCCCGGGAT
>JAJRDJ010000516.1 GCA_028678445.1 Methylococcaceae bacterium | reverse complement strand
TCGTCGGCCGGTGCGGCGTTGGTGTCGGTGAGCGGACCGAGCTCGAGTTCGGGTATTGCGCCCCAGATTATTGCGGCTCCGGTGGATACCCGGAACAATGCCACGCCGTTTTCGGGCCAGGTTGGTTTTGACGAGAAGCAGGGGGTGGTGCTGCTTTCGTCGCTCACGATTGATGGCGGCGGCACCATTGCGGCGGGTGTTCGCGTCAACAGCCACATGATCTATCTGGAGCGCCTGCGTGGCGAGGGGCAGCCGGCGGTGGTGAGGCATCATGATGTGGAGTGGACCTTTGACGGGCCGGTGCTCGGGGTGATGTCGAGCCAGGGCGGCGGGCGCGAAGCGGCTTCGCGTTCGGTCTTGGGGCTGGACGGCACTGCGTATGCTCAATTCTCGAACCGCGGCATGGAGTCCAACGACGGCTACACGATTGACGGCAGCACGCTGACCGTGAACATGCGGGTGACCGAGCCGGGCGACTGGATCCGGGTGGTGACGCTGGCACCGGATGTACGTACCGAGTCGGTGCCTGAAAACGGCGGCTGGCTGCTCGGCGCGATCAGCGTGCTTTCGATGGCCGCGCTGCGCCGCCGCCTCGGGCGGAAGGCGGCTTGAGAGTGAAACCGGCGGAGACTGCACAGGCTCCGTGCTTGTGGCGAAACCCGGATCCGCGCTTCGGCAGTGTGAAAAATCTGCTTGTCGTCCCGGCCGTGATTTTATAAACCACCGTGACCATGAAAAAACTGATCACCCTTCTCTCCGTCGTTGCCTTCTCCAGCGTTGCCGTGGCCGGCCCAGTGGCCAAGACTCCGGTCACGCAGCAGGAAGCGGCCCGCTTGGCGGCGACCCAGCAGCAGTCACAGCAGGTTCTTCAGGTTCAGGCTGGCTATTGGGCTGACGATTATGGGGTGTGCCTGCTGGCCGGCATCATCGGTGTGGCCGCGCTGACGGTCGGCATCGTGGCTCTGGCCAACGACTAAGCGTTCTGGAATCTCCAACAATCATGCGCACGCCGGGCTGTAGAGCCCGGCGTTTTGCGTTTTCCATGGCGGGATCTGGACGTCATGGCCCGCCACGCCGACGCCCACACTCGCTGGTCCGGCACCACACTCCCGGGGAGGCGGAAGCAGCGCAGACCGCATCCCGGTCAATTGAGCACGGCGGCTCTCCCGCTCTCTGTAGGCGGTTGCGGTCGCTATAGAAGACCATGTCGGCGCCCGGCATGAGACGGTTGGGGATTTTGAAGGAAAAGCTTTCCTCCATGCCGCTGAGGGTGTTGGTCCGGTAGTTGTACATGGCGCTGAAGTTTTCGATCAGCGGCCCCCATTCGCCGTATTCACCGGCGCGTCCGGCGATCTGATTGGCGTAGGACTCGTGGGTGGAAATCGGGGTGAGCAGGATCCCGGCCATCGGATATCCCTGGGCCTTGGTTTCCTCGTAAGCGCGGTAGAACTGGGCGCGCGTGCGCGGGAGCCAGAGCGAGGTGCGGTCGCCATACCACGCCATCGCCCACGGGGCATCGGTCACGACGATTTCGTTTTCGGCCACGCCCTTGGCGACTTCGGCGTACTTGAGGGGGAAGTACGGTGGCCAGTTGGCCTTGAAGTCGCGTTGCAGGCCGTAGGCGATGTCCCAGGGCACGGTCAGCAGGAAGGGGGCGGCGCTGACCAGCACGGTGATGATGAAGTGCCCGTTGCGGACCATGGCGAATTCGACCGGCAGACTGAGCCGGCTCCAGAGGACGGACAGCAGGGCCAGGCCGTAGGCGGTCATGAACGGGATGAAGAGGATGTGCAGCTGGTTGGCGTCCTTGTCGCCCTCAGGCAGGCCGAAGATGGCCATGCCGATGGCAGCCCAGACCCACATGATGAGGATGGCCCAGCGGAACTGCGCGATCTCGGCCCGCTTGAATGGATGGAGCAGGCTGATGAAGAAAAGCGGCGCGGCCACGATTCCGCCCATGAAGGTGAAAATGGACGCGAGCTGGGCCACGGTGCCGTAGGCGATCTTTCGCAGGAATCCGTCCGGGTTCAGCATGAGCTGCTCCGGGTTGAAGTTGCGCATGACCATGCTCTCGGAGCCGCCGGCCAGACCGGCGTAAAACTGGTAAAAGCCCGACCCCATCGGGTTGCCCGCCGTCGGCAGGTTCACCAGCAGCGGCCACCAGATCACAATGAGCAGGAAGACTCCGAGCATGACCAGCGCCACCATCCCGCGCGGCCGCAGGAAAAACGCCGCGTAAAACAGCGCGCCGACAAAGACCCATACCGCAATCCAGTGGGCGAGCGCCAGCAGTCCGAAAAACAACGCCGTCAGCACCGCCCACAAGAACGGCGACCGCCCGACCTGGACGCACTCGACGGCCCGGTAGAAGAAATACATCGCGAACGAAAACAGGAACAGCATCAACGGCTGAGGCAGGCCGGACTGCGCGAACTTCCACAGCAGCGAACAGAGCAGCATGAGCAGCGCCGTCACCCCGGCGATCTTGCGGTCGAAAATGTGGCTGATCAGCAGGTACGAGATGCCGATCGATGCGAGCAGGAGCACCATCGAAAGGCCGGCCACCACGTAGTCGAGGAAAAAGATCTTCTCCTCGGCCGGATTGAAGACCAGACCGTCGCCCTTGCCCTCGGTGCTTTCCTTCTTCAGCAGCCGCATCGGGATCGAGTTGATCAGCGGGTTGAGCGGCGCGTGATAGGTGTCGCGCTGGCCAATGAGAGGGGCC
>JAJRDJ010000515.1 GCA_028678445.1 Methylococcaceae bacterium | reverse complement strand
TACCCGTGTTTTGTCAAGCCGATCATGTCCTCCTCGGGCAAGGGGCAGTCGCTGGTGCATGGCGCCGATGAACTGGAAGCCGCCTGGAATTGTTCCCAAGAGGGCGGGCGTGTCAAGCATGCCCGGATCATCGTCGAGGGCAAGGTGGAGTTCGATTACGAGATCACGCTCCTGACAGTTCGCGCCCTGAATGTGGCAGGGCAGGTGGAAACCCACTTCTGCTCTCCGGTCGGTCATCTCCAGGTGAAGGGGGATTATGTGGAGAGCTGGCAGCCGCAGCCCATGACGCCCTCAGCGCTGGCTGAGTCGCGACGGATCGCCGGGTTGGTGGTCGACAATCTCGGCGGCCGGGGCCTGTATGGCGTGGAGCTTTTCATCCGGGGCGATCAGGTCTGGTTCAGCGAGGTCAGCCCGCGCCCGCATGACACGGGCATGGTCACCATGATTACCCAGGCACAAAACGAATTCGAACTGCATGCGCGGGCCTTTCTGGGCTTGCCGGTATCCACGACGCTGCGGCAGGCAGGAGCGAGTGCGGTCCTCTATGGCGGCGTGGATGCCGAGGGCGTCACCTTCGAAGGGCTGGAACAGGCGCTCGCCACCGAGGGCACGGAGGTACGCCTGTTTGGAAAGCCGGTGTCTTCCGTGCGACGCCGCCTGGGGGTGGCGCTGGCGACGGCCGAGGATATCGGACAAGCCCGGGCCAAGGCGCGAGACGCGGCCACTCGGATTCGCGTCGCCAAGCCTTGAGGCTCATCAGAGATCGGGTGCGAGTTGCAGGCGGAACGCACAAATTATACCGATCAGCCGAGGTAGAGGTTTCCCTTCGGGGCCAATCCGTGCAAAACTTGATGCTTGTTCCATGCCGGGCGTGATTCATGGGTAGCCGATGTCTCGAAGGTTTTACGAAATCCTGCTGGTGTTCTGTGTGTCAGGCTTGTTTGGCCAGGCTGCTCAGGCCGATGTGTTCAAGTTCGTGGCCCGGAATGGTCAGGTGATCTACACGGACAGCCCGAGGCATCGTGGCTACAAGCTCGTCATCAAGACCCCCGAATCTGACATCAGGCCGGTCACTATTTCCCTGGGGGCGGGCAGAAAACTGGGTAATACTCGGCCGCCAACGCCCATGCCGGCGCTGATGATGCCTACGGACAAGGGCCGCATGCTGGCCATGCGGCGTTCGCAATATGCCGGTGTAATCGAGGAGGCGGCCTACAAGCACGGTCTCGACCCCGCCTTGCTGCATGCCGTGATTCGTGCCGAATCCTCCTATAATCCCGGTGCGGTTTCACACAAGGGCGCCATGGGTCTGATGCAGCTCATGCCCGGCACCGCCGCCCGTTATGGTGTTCGGAACCCTTACGATCCCGAGGATAATATTTTTGGCGGAGCGCGCTACCTCCGGGACCTCATGGGCATGTTCCAGTCCGATGTCCGGCTGGCCGTGGCGGCCTACAATGCCGGTGAACACAATGTGATGAAGTACGGGTATCAGGTGCCGCCGTTTCCCGAAACCCGTGACTACGTCTCCAAGGTGCTGGGTTACTACAATCGCTTTAACTGAGCATCCAGGCAATCCAGCTCAAACGCCTCCAGAATCCGGATTAGCCTGATCAACGGCAGACCCACCAGAGCGTTGGGATCCTCTCCCTCGATATTCTCCATAAGCGCAATACCCAAGCCCTCGGATTTGAAGCTGCCGGCGCAGTCCAGCGGTTTCTCCAGATCCACGTAATGCTCGATCCGCCGCCGTGTGAGAGGGCGCAGCGTGACGCGGCACGTATCGATGTCCGAAAAAAATTGACCGGTTTCGGCCCTGGTTACGCAAACGGCTGTGTAGAAATCGATTGTTTGGCCCGATGACTTGATAAGCTGCGCAATGGCGCCTTCCCGGGTCCCAGGCTTGGAGAGTACAACACCATCCAGCACCGCTACCTGATCGGATCCAATGACCAGACCATGTGGCGTTTGACTGGCCATGGCCTGTGACTTTTCCGTGGCCAAACGCAGTGCTAGCGATTGCGGTTCCTCCTTCTCCCGGCGAGTCTCATCGACAGCGGGGGATACGGCGGTAAATGGCAAGCCCAGTTTTTCCAGCAAGGCCCGCCGGTAGGGTGAGGCGGAGGCGAGAATCAGTGGAGTACTCATGGTGAGTGGCGTGCAGCGGGAATTGTTTGTGTTTTTGACAGATTTCAAGGTTTGAAGCTATTATTTGTGAATTATGCCTGACCGTTTGCCTGACTTTTTGGACCCGGTTGCCTTTGCCGAAAAAAACCGGCATGTGCGTGGTGAGTTTGCGCTGAGTCAGATGGACAGGCTGGCGGATGCGCTGATGGTCAGACAAGGCTTCGTCACCGTCGACTTGCAATTCGGCAAGGACGGGCGAATGTCCTGCATCAGGGGGTGCGTGGAAGCAAGTCTGGTTCTGCAATGTCAGTGCTGCCTTGAGCCTCTGCCTTGGGTGGTGCGTAGCGACGTCAATCTGGGTGTAGTGGCAACAGTCGACGAAGCGCTGTTACTGCCCGATTCGATCGACCCGCTCCTGGTCAGGGCCGGCACCGAAGTATCCCTTATCGATATTGTTCAGGATGAGCTGATGCTGGGAATTCCTGTGATTCCCCAGCATCAGGACTGCAATTTTTCTACGCCGGCAATTGCGGTGCCCGAACGTCCGCATCCGTTTGCGGGACTCGCGCAATTAAAGATCAAGTAATTTTCAGAGGAGTGAATCATGGCCGTTCAACAAAACCGCAAAACCCGTTCCAAGCGCGATATGCGCCGTTCGCACGATGCCCTCACGGGCCCCACGCTGTCCATAGAGCCCACCACGGGCGAAACCCATCGCCGTCACCACGTCAGTGCCGACGGCTATTACCGGGGCCGCAAGGTCATCGCAAGCAAGGTTGACGAGAGCGGAGACGAGTAACAGCGCCGTCCCCCGCCAAACATCTTGAATGCAAGCTATTTCTGACCGCGTCTCAACCGTGCCGACCAAGCTGACTATTGCGCTGGATGCCATGGGCGGTGACCATGGGCCGGAGGTGATTGTTCCCGCAGCGCTTGAATCCGCCGGGAAATATCCCGGCCTGCACCGGGTGCTGGTGGGGGACGAAGACCGCTTGCGCCAGACGTTGAATGGGCGGGAACAGGCGTTCGGTGGGCGCATCACGATGCGTCACGCCTCCCAGTTGGTGGAGATGTACGAAACTCCATCAAAGGCACTGCGCGGCAAGAAGGACTCTTCCATGCGGGTTGCCATCGACATGGTCAAGGCGGGTCACGCCGATGCCTGTGTCAGTGCCGGCAATACCGGCGCGCTGATGGCGATAGCGAAATTTGTCC
>JAJRDJ010000514.1 GCA_028678445.1 Methylococcaceae bacterium | reverse complement strand
GAGGTGATCATGCCGTGGCCGGCGCGGTGGTAGTGCAGGTACTGGTTGGGATACTGCCGGCGCGCGGTGGTGATCATGCCCGGGCCGCCGACGAAACCGTCGACCAGGAAGGCCACCTTGTCGGCATCCGGGCCGAAGGACTCGAGGATGAAGTCGGCGCGATGCAGCATCTCGTAATGATCGTCGGCGGTGATGTTGGCCGAGAAGATCTTGGCCTGGCCGGTTTCGTCCATGGCGCGCTTCATCGCGTCATAGACCAGCGGATAGACCTTCTTCGCCGGGCAGAACACCTGGTTGCCCTGCGGTTCGTCGTTCTTGATGAAGTCGCCGCCCAGCCAGAACTGGTAGGCCGCCTTGGCGAACGGCTCGGGACGCAGGCCCAGCTTCGGCTTGATGATGGTGCCGGCGATGTAGCCGCCATCCTTGACCGGACGACCCAGGATGCGCCACAGGTTGGAGATGTCGGTGGCGGGGCCGTCGAACATCTGGATCGCGCGCTGCGGCACGTAGAAATCGATCATCTTGGCGTGCTCGATGTCGCCCATACCCTGGTTGTTACCGATCGCCAGCGTCAGGAAGGAAACCAGCATGAAGCGGCCGTCGGTGACGTTGCGGTCGAACAGCTCGATCGGGTAGGCGATCCGCATGTCTTCGGACGCTTCATCGATGTAATAGACCAGCGCGTCGACGCCCTTGGTGAATTCGTCGGTCGTCGAGACTTCGACGTTGGTGCCGGTCGAGGATTCGGCAGCGAAGTGCGCAGCCGCTTCCAGGTAGCCGTAGCCGGCTTTCGGCTTCATCTTGTAGGCGACGAGAATGTGCTTCTCGCCCTTCATCAGGTCCTCTTCCTTGAGGGAAAGGTCGGCGTAACGTGCGGACTGATCCATTGCATGACTCCTGCGTTTAGGTAAGTAAATTAGGGCTTCAGGAGCATCACCCCTGAACACGGCAGGGCGCACTATACGCACGGATCAATATAATAAATATTAAATTGTTATGATAAGAACCATATCATTTCACTTATATATCTATGCGCCGACTGACGCTTCGCCAATTCAGGGTATTTGAGGCCGTTGCACGGCATCTGTCCTTCTCGCGGGCAGCCGAGGAACTGCATCTGACGCAGCCCGCCGTCTCCATGCAGGTACGGGGGATCGAAGTCATCCTGGGCATGCCGCTCACCGAACAGCTGGGCAAGAAGATCTTTCTGACCGAGGCCGGGCGCGAAGTGCTGTACGCCAGCCAGGCCATCACCGCGCGGCTGGACGACCTGCAGCACAACCTGGCACAACTCCGCGGCATCGAAAGCGGCCTCCTCAATCTCGCCGTGACCTCGACCGTGAACGCCGTCGCCACCGACATCCTGGTCCGGTTTCGCGACCGGCATCCCAAGGTGTCGATTCATCTGGACGTCTCCAACCGGGCGGCGGTGCTGGACCAGCTGGTCGGCAACCGCATCGACCTCGCCATCATGGGCCAGGTGCCGGATGGCCTGGTCCTGGAAGCCACCCGTTTCATGGACAACCCTCTGGTGGCCATCGCCCCGCCCGGACATCCGCTGGCCCGGCGGCAACGCATTTCCGTGCAGGAACTGGCAGCCGAGTCCTTCCTCGTGCGCGAAGCCGGATCGGGCACCCGTGGCGCGATGGAACGCTTCTTCGCCGCCCGCGGCCTGGAAATCCGCAGCAGCATGGAAATGAGCAGCAACGAGGCGATCAAGCACGCCGTGCAGGCCGGACTCGGGCTGGGCATCCTCTCGCTGCAGACGCTGGAAATGGAACTGGCGCTGAAGCGCCTCGCCGTGCTCAAGGTCGAGGGCTTCCCCATCATGCGCCACTGGTACATCGTCCACCGTGCCGACAAGCGGCTTTCTCCGGCAGCGCAGGCATTCAAGTCGTTCATGCTGAACACGGCCTGATTCACCGAACGACCCTCCCCCGCTTCTAATGGCCGATGCAAGGGGATACGGCTCGGAAACCCCCTGCCGGATTGCCACGCACCGCTATCTGGCACTGAATTTGCTCCCAATTTCAGCATTGGCGCGGTACAGATGGCCGCTTGACAGGTAAATGGGCACGATCGCGAATCCCTGCTAGCATTTAACAGGGCTTGAACCAAGCACCACACAATAACGATCAGCCGGGGAGCGACATTGCATCACTTGCCCAAAAAACTCGCAGCAGTTTTATTGGCCGTTTTCGCGGTCAATTTGGCTCAGGCTGCACCGCCGGAACAGGGCGCGCAGGCCGAGGATCGCCTGCGCCGGCAGGTCGATCGCCTGACCCAGGATCCCGCGCGCGCGCAGGAACGCATCACGCTCATACTCGAGGCCGATGCGCTGCAACAAGCCGAGGTGAGCCCGCATGAAGGCCAGATTCGCTACCGCCGCGGCCGCCTGCACGAGGTTTCGATCCCCGCCGGCAAGGTCACGGCCTTGCTGAATGCCTTGCCATCCGGTGTCCTTGCCCGGCTGCCCTATCCCCACCGGGCCGTCTCGGTCGCCGGGCAGGGAGTGGCGATAACCGGCGCAGCCGACGTGCAGGCGCTGGGCAACACCGCGGCAGGCATCAAGATCGGCGTGATCGACCTGGGTTTTGCCAGCCTCGCCACGTCCCAGGCCTCGGGTGATCTGCCGCCGACCGGCCCGAACCTGACCATCACCGATTACACCGGCACCGGCACCGGCGGCACCAACCACGGCACCAATGTGGCCGAGATCGTGCACGAAATGGCGCCAGGCGCGTCGCTTTACCTCGCCAAAATAGGGACCGAAGTTCAGTTGGGCCAGGCCCTCGACGCCATGGCCGCGGCAGGCGTCAAGGTGATCAACCATTCCGTGGCCTGGTATGCGGCCGCCTTTTATGACGGCACCGGCCCCATCTGCGACATTGCCAACAGCGCAGACACAAAAGGCGCCCAATGGATCAATGCCATGGGCAACAGTCGCCTCAAGCATTACCTCGCAACCTTTACCGACAGCAACGCGGACTTGCGCCATGAGTTCGCGGCCGGGCAGAACTACAACACGATCAACCTGACCGCGGGAAGCGCGGTGTCGTTGATACTCAACTGGAACGCCTATCCGACCACGACGGTCGACTACGATCTGTACCTGTACAACGGCAACCCGGACAGCGGCGGCGGCGTGGTGGCATCCTCGCTCAACCGTCAATCCGGCAAGGGCCCGTCGTATTTTCCCTACCCCTATGAATCCATCGATTACACCCCGACAAGCACCGGGACGTTTTACATCGTCGTGAAGAAAGCCACTTCCTCACAAGCCAACCTGGCCCTGACCCTGTTCTCCACCGGTCCCGACCTCGTGACCCGAACCACGGCAAGCAGCATTCTTCAGCCTGCAGATTGCGCCAAGGTCATTGGGGTCGGCGCCGTCAATTTGAGTGACAGTGCAGAGTCCTTCAGTTCGGAAGGGCCAACAACGGACGGGCGGGCCAAGCCGGAGATATCGGCCCCTGACGGCGTAAAAACCTCCCTCAGCAGTGCTTTCTATGGTACCTCGGCCGCATCGCCCCATGCTACGGGCGCGGCCGCACTCCTGCTGGCCAATACCCCGACCATGACCCCGGCACAATTGCGCGCCGCACTGCCTGCTGCAGTCAAGGACGTGAACTCGACCGGCTTTGATTACCGGACCGGTTCTGGTCGCATCAGTCTGGATGCCGATGGGGACGGGCTTAACCATGACGCGGAACTTTCCTACGGTACCTCGCCCACCCTGGCCGATACGGACGGGGACGGGCTGACAGACAGTCAGGAAATCCAGCTCTACGCAACGTCGCCGACTCTGGCCGACTCGGATGG
The DNA here is from genome assembly GCA_028678445.1 of Methylococcaceae bacterium. GTDB lineage: Bacteria > Pseudomonadota > Gammaproteobacteria > Methylococcales > Methylococcaceae > UBA6136. Next base: position 310 of record JAJRDJ010000514.1, on the reverse strand, counting down.
CGACGGCTTGACCGATGGCCAGGAGGTTCTGGTTTACAACACCAATCCCAACCTGTCCAACAAGGGCGACCTGGCGCCCAGAAATCATCCGGACGGTGTGGTGAACGTAGCGGATTTGTTGATTCTTGCTCGTTTCACCGGAGGGTTGGATTCGCCTTCGGCACCGGAATCTGCTCTCGCAGATGTCAATAATGATGGTGTTCTGGATGTGCGGGATATTTTGCAGTTGCGGCAACAGTTAGGGTATTGAGGCGACCATGAAATTCAACATCAGTTTGCTTGGCCTTTTCGCTTTATGCGGCGGGCTGCT
>JAJRDJ010000513.1 GCA_028678445.1 Methylococcaceae bacterium | reverse complement strand
GATGCCCAGGTTGAAGGTGGCGCTGCGGATGCCGCCGCCGGAAAACGCCAGTCCGGTCAGGGGGCGATCCGCTCCGTCGTGCCGGCCATCGGACTCGCGAATGGCCGCACGTTCCCGCGCGTGGACGGTTTCCCAGTCGAAAGAGGTTGACTCGCCAGCCACGGTTTTCACCAGACCATGACCGAGGTTTCGGCTGCCGCTTCCGCGTAATACAGGCGAATGCCGATTTGATAGCGTCGCCCGTTGACCAGGCGCATGGCGACGCGCGCGTTCAAATCGGTGCCGCTGTCGTCGTTGCCGGCAATCTGCACATTGCCGGAAGGCGTGACCTCGAATAGCACCATGACCGTGTCCGACGTGCCGAAGGTGCCGATCTGGTAAGTGCGGGTGCGCTTGGGGGTAAAGCTGAATACGCGGGTTTGGCCGGCCTTGATGGCCAGCTTTTGCGACAGGCCCACTTCCAGCCTGGGGATGACTTCCTTGGGTTTGATGCCCGGGTAGGATTCAACGATCCAGGATTTGTCAGCCTGGGACAATCCGCCTTTGGGCCTCAATCCCTTGCTGTACGCAGCGGGCTCAAGAATCAGCCCCGGGCCGAAGGCATATTCCATGACCGAATCGGGATCCCATCGGGTGCCTTTCACTTCCGCAGGCGGGATTTTTCGCAGGATGTTCCATTCGATTTGCTGCAGATCCCAATGGTTAGGCGGCCCCTTGAAGTAGTTTTTGACCGCATCGCTGTTCCAGGTGATGCCGGCATAGGGGTTCTGGTGTTCGTGCTCGAGGCCGATCGCATGGCCGATTTCATGCAGGGCGGTGTCGCGCCCGTATGGGGTGTCGAGCGCCCAGCCAAAGTTCATGGTACGGGCAAGGGGGTCGCGGATGCTCAGGATGTCGCGCCCGACGTAAGACCAGGAGCCGTCCTGTGCATCGAATCCGATGCGGATGGTGGCGTCCTCGGGGTGGCTTACTTCCTTGAAACTGATGCCGATGCCGAGCTTGAACCAGGTCTGGAACGCGCTGCCAACTTCCTTGATGTCAGCTGCATTGCCGCGCCAGGCTGTGGGCACCGGGTCGCCGGCCTTGTAGCAGTAATAGGTCAGTTGGGTGCCGTTCACCCATTTCTTTCCGCCATGGATGATGGCACGGGCGCGCATGGCATCCACGGCGGGATCGAATTGCCTGGGATGTTGGATGGGCTGCGAGCAATAGCGTATCGCAGCAAGGTCGGTCTTTTTCGAGGTGGGCTTGGCTGCTTTGGACGACTTCGACATGTCATTCTCCAATCTGAAGGGACGCAAGCTGAAGCGAATCTACGCACTGAGGGGCGCGAGATACTTGCTGTGGCACCAGCCAACGATATCCATCACGCCGTTGACCTCGCCGACGACATCGACCTGCCACCAGAGGCCATTTTTGCTCAGTACCTCGACTTCGGTGTCGGGCGGCAACGGGGTGCCAGGCAGGGCGGCGAAACCGGGGCCGGCCCCACTGCGAACAAATAGCCGGGCGGTGGTGCGATAGCGCTCGGGATGATCGTCACCCCGGCCGAGCAGGCGTGCCCGAATCGAATCCAGCGGGAAATCCGGTCCCGGATCACGCTTGCGGCCCGGCGCGATGTCGTCGTGCCCCAGCACGTCGTCGAGCTGGTATTGCTTGACCAGCGCCATGCCGCATTCCAGCGTGGCCTCGATCTGTGCAGATGTGTAGGCATGCCAGCCGGAAGGCGCGGTGCCGGGTAGGTCGTTCTTGTGAGGGGCGATAGTGACTTCGCTATCGGGGTAACTGCGGCGGGTGAGCGGGGATACCCATTTGCCACCACTGCGGATCAGCTGGCCGGCATTGTCGATTTCAATGCCGATACTGTGGCGGTTGAGTCCTGATAGGCTGCCCCATCGTGATTGCCCGGCGTGCCAGGCCTCCCGGTTGAACGGTACCATCTGGGTGGTCTTGCCATCGCGGCCGATCACCAGATGGGCCGAGACCTTGGAAGCCGGGCTCTTGAACCAGCTGATCGTTCCCGCGGCGCTGCTGCCGGCGGTGTAGTGCACGACCAGAAAACGCGGCGTAATGATCCCGCCCAGATGGGGGCTGGCGCTAAAGGGTGCCGCTCGACCATCGTCCCATGCCAGCCGGTGATTGCGGATTTTCATGTGTGACCTCCCCGTTCGTGGCTCACCACCGGGCGAGACGGGTGCAATCGCGAATCAGGATCCTGTCTACAGCGCGGTGACTCTGATCACCATAGGACACTCGCTTAACGATTGATATACAACTTTAGTTGTAGGAGGGGGTCAGGGAGGGCTGGGTGCGAAGCGCTGCAGGCCGTCTCGCGCCAGCAATGCTGAGCCGTAGGCGGCCTCGGTGTGCCCGGAACGCGCCACCGGCACCTGGAGCAGGCGCTGGCGGATGACTGTCCAGACTGGATTCTGCGCGCCGCCGCCGGCAGTTTCCACCCGCAGCAGGGGCGATGCGCCGAGTTCAGCCAGCAAACCATAGCCGCGCGATTCGATACGGGCGAGACTCTCCAGCAGGCCGTGGAGGAATTCGGCGTCGTCGGCCGGACGCGGCGAGAGGCGCGGCGCAAGGCCGGGATCATTGACCGGGAAACGCTCGCCAGGGCGAGGCAGCGGCAGG
>JAJRDJ010000512.1 GCA_028678445.1 Methylococcaceae bacterium | reverse complement strand
TAGGCTGTCCAGTGAGCTGAACTTCCCCTTCTGTGCCACCATTCGAAAGCGCTCTGACGTCGCGCCCTTCATGCGCGGCTGTACCAGGGGAACCAGGTGCAGGGCGTCCCTGTGCTCGAGGAACACGCCCAGCGAGGTAATGGCGAAGCTAGGGTTCTGGCGTTTCAGGAGGTTTCGGCATTCGTCCACCTTGGCAGTGAAAAAGCTGCTGAAGCTGTTTGCCGGCCATTCCCCGACGCGTTCGACCACCCTGAGCATGGCTGCCATGGCAGTGTTGGCTTCCGCCTCACTGACCGGGCCACCGGGATAGCAGACGACAATGGGAGTGGGTGCGGCGTTGGCCGGGAGGGACGCCAGCAGAGCGAGTAATACAGCGGTGTCGCGTAGTTTCATAAGCACGTGAGCTTTCATGATTTCCTCGAGCCATCAATGAGTTGCCCGATGGCTGGCGCCACCAGGAGGGTTGCCAGCAAACAGGATAGCAGGCCGATGGTGATATCCACGCCCAGCCCTGATACGCCCCGGTAACTGGCCAGGGTAATGGCACCAAGCCCGGCGAGTTCGGTCCCGGCCGCCAGTGCGATCACCTTGCCGGCATTACGCGTGATATCAAGCGGGCTGTGGCCCTCGAGTTCCTGCCAGCGGTGGCTGTACCAGACGCCATAATCCGCCGCCAGCGCGATCACCAGGGGCAGGGCGATGATATTGGCATAATTGTAGCGAAGACCGCTCAGTGCCATCAGGCCCAGCATCCATCCGCCGCCAATCAGCAGCGGCAGTGAGGCGAGAATGAAACCCCGCACACTGCGCAGCGCGACCATTAGCCAGAGGAGGCAAACCCCGGTAGCGAGCAGAGTCCCCTGCGAGAAGCTGTCGACCACCGCCTTGGAGAACACCTGATGGGTGGTCGGGAAGCCGGTCGCATTGGGTGACACGCTATACACATCGCTGACCAGCCGGTCCAGATGATCCGGGTCATAGACGCTTTCGGCGGGGAAGGCATAGGCGGCCATCGAACCGTCATGACCGATGAAGCGCTCGCGCAGGGTTTCCGGCAAAGCGGCCGGGGTCAAGGCTTGTGCATTCCGCCAACCTCTTACCAGTGTCAAACCCCGGCGACTCTCGGCCAGCAAGGCACGCAAAAATCGCTCGGTGTGTTCACGCGCCAGCGCGGGTTCTTTTTTCGCGAATTCCAGAATTGACTCGACCCGTGACCGGGTCGCCTCCAGACCCTTGACGAGTTCGGCGTGTCCGGCCGAAAACGCCTGTTCCTCGGCCTCGTCCACACGCTCCAGGGACTGCTCCAGCAGGGCGATCAATTGCCGGAACGCCGGCTCGTGCAACCCGTCCTGATCCAGCGCGTCAAGTTGCCGGGCCAAACTATCGCGGGCGGCCAGTGTGCCGATCCGGTGCGCCTGGGCTAGCCGCTGGTCGGCATCGGGCGGGAACAACTGGGTGATGGACTGGACCTTGGCGATGGATTTGAGCTGTCTGGCCTGGTCCGTGATGCGCCGGATCTCGTCCAGGGTGTTGGCCGTGAATATCACCACCTCGGATTGGTAATCGGTTTCGGTGACCATGCGCCGCTGGTATTGGGCGGCCCTGGAGTCAGCCGGCAGCAGCGATAGCACGTCGTAGTCGAAGGAAATATTGACACCGGCGCGAAGGCCGGCCCAGGCGCTGATCACCGCCAGCAGCACCAGCACGATGGCGACCGGGCGCGGGAAAGCGCCTCTGCCGGCGGATGACTGTCGGTTTGACTGCACGGACAGCGCTTTGAGCCTGGGCGGGAACAGCGCATAAATCGCCGGCTGAACGAACCAGGTGCTGATCAGGATCAGCAGCACGCCGCCCGCCGCGACCCGACCGAGCTCCGCGAAACCGGGAAAGTCCACCGTCGCCAGTGCACCAAAAATGAGCAGCGAGGCCCCGCCCGCTGTCATGACCGCCGGGAAGGATGCGCCAATCCCATCGCCTATGGCGTCAATCAGGGGTTTGCCCGTCCGTCGCGCCTCGGCGATTTGCGATGAGGTAAAGATACCGTAGTCGGCCCCGAGGCCAAACAAAATCGCCAGAAAGCTGGAGGTGATGATGGTCAGGTGGCCCACGGTCCCCAGCGCCAGCGCCAGGCTCCATAGGGCCCCCAGTCCCATCGGGACAAAAATCGCCAGTGCCCAGCGTAGGCTCCGGACCACCAGCAGGATGAGTGCACCGATCAACCCGGCCGCTGTCCAGATCACCAGGCGGATATCCTTCTCGATGTCGACGTATTCCTCATATTCGATGGCTGGTAGCCCGGTCAACACCATGGTAGGTACCGGTTTGCCGGCATTTCGGTAGTCCTCGGCCAGCGTTTCGGTAACAATTTTAACCCGTTCGATGAACGGCTGCAGTACCTCGAAGTCTTCGGAATGATTTTTGGCCTGAACGAACAGAAACAGCATTTGCCCGTTATGCGAGGCGAAATAGCCGTTTCCCAGTTCCGCGGCGCCGACCGATGCGAGCACGCCGGTCCAGTCCAGCCCGGCAGGGGACGGTTCACCGGTCAGCCAACGCCACCATTCGTCCAACCCGGCCTGGATGG
>JAJRDJ010000511.1 GCA_028678445.1 Methylococcaceae bacterium | reverse complement strand
CCTGCAAGCGATAGTAGGCATAGTCATAGGCGCTGTTGGCGTCGTAGCTGAATGGCTCGCTGCGGTGATCGATCTTGCGCGCCTTGAGCGTTTCGAAGAACCAGCGGCGTAGCGCCAGATAATCCTGATGATCCATGGGGCTCATTGCACACTCCTGGTAAGTAATAGATAAAAGGGGCTGGCCTTGTTCGAAGGATGTGATACCCAGAGGTTCCCGCGCCGGCACTTGCATCCCTGCGGCGAAGCCATTAGCGTTCTGGCTGCGATACCTCGCCGACACCGTGTAAAACCCATGAATACCGATGAAATCATCAAGCGCCTGCGTATCGGCCTCGCCCTCGTGGTGGGTTACCTTACCGGAAAGGGCCTGGGTCAGCTCATGGGACACCATCCGTCCGAGTTTTTCGTGGCGGGTTTCGGCTTGGGCGTCATCCTGACCCACGCGGCCTATTGGGTTCTTGACCGGTGGGCCAGCAGACATCCACGATAAGGCCGGGGGAGGGAGTCGGGGTGCGCAAATGCGACCCCCTGTCCCGTCAGCTAAGGTTGTCCCCATCGGTTCCGCAGGCAGACCAAACCCCTTGCCGGCCCGACTTCGCGTTACACTGCGGGCTCAGCGCACCCCGTGTCAACGGTACGCACCATTTTTCGGAGGAATTCCGTGAGCACACCCAACCCCTGGACACAACGCTTACCCACCCGTAACCCGCCACCCATCGGCACCATCTTGCTGGTGCTCTTCGCGCTGACCGGACTATTTACTGCGTACTATACCGTTCCGGCGGAATCGGCCGGAGTCGTTTTGCGGTTCGGCAAGCATGTTTACAACGTGCCGCCCGGCCTACATCTGAAGCTGCCGTTCGGTATCGATGAAGTCATCAAGGTGCCAACCCAGCGGCAGTTGAAGCTGGAATTCGGCATGCAGAAGCCCACAGACACCCTCACCAATCCCGATCAGGTTGGCTTTGAACCGCTGAAGGAGCGTTCCATGGTCACCGGCGATCTGAATGCCGCGCTGGTTGAATGGGTCGTCCAATACCGGATTACCGAACCGGAAACTTTTTTGTTTGAAGTGCGAGACCCTGGCATCACCCTGCGTGATCTGTCCGAGTCGGTGATGCGGGAAATCATCGGCGACCGCACCGTCGACGAAATTATCACCATCGGCCGACAGGAGATCGAGGACACCTCACTCTCCCGCTTACGCGATCTGTCGACCCGTTATCACTTGGGCGTCACAGTCAATCAGGTGCAACTCAAGAACGTCGACCCGCCGGTTCCTGTTCAACCCTCCTTCAACGAGGTCAATCGCGCGCAGCAGGACCGGGAAAACGCCATCAACCTCGCCAACGGGGAATACAACAAGGCCGTGCCCCGGGCCCGGGGCGAAGCGGACCAGACCATTCGCGCCGCCGAGGGTTACCGGTTCAAGCGCATCAATGAAGCCGAGGGCGATGCCGCCGCTTTCACCGCGGTGCTGGAAGAATACGTCAAGGCACCCGAAGTCACCCGTACCCGCATCTACCTGGAAACCTTGAGCGAAGTATTGCCGGTAGCCAGGCAAAACATCATCGTGGATGAGGGCGTCCAGCAAATCCTGCCCATGCTGCCCTTGCCCCAAAACCTCACGGGAGCCGCCAAATGAAATCCCGCATCATCGCCATCTCTGGCGCCATCCTTATCGGTCTGGTCCTGCTGCAATCCCTGTTCACCGTCAGGCAGACCGAGCAGGTCATCATCACCCAGTTCGGCCGGCCCATCGGCAAACCGATCACCGAACCGGGCTTGCACTTCAAGTTGCCGTTGGTCCAGCAGGTCAACAGCATCGAAAAACGCTATTTGGCCTGGGATGGGCCAATGGTGGAGATGTCGACCAAGGACAAGACCTATATTCAGGTGGACACCTTCGCCCGCTGGCGCATTACCGACCCCATGCAGTATTTCCTCCGTCTGCGCGACGAGCGCAGTGCCCAGTCGCGGCTGGAGGACATCCTGGGCAGCGAGACACGCACCGCAGTGGCGCGGCATGAACTAATCGAAGTGGTGCGGACCGACAAGAACCGTCAACCCCTGAAGGACGAGAACGCGGCGGCCACGCTCACCGGAGTGGGCGCATTGGGCGTCTTGCGGCCCATACAATATGGCCGGGCCGAGTTGGAGAAGCATATCTTCGAGGCCGCCGCGCCCAAGCTGGCCGAGTTCGGCATCGAACTGCTCGACATACGCCTCAAGCGGCTCAACTACAACCCGGAAGTGCTCGAACGCATCTATCAGCGCATGATCAGCGAGCGCCTGCAAATCGCCCAGCGATTCCGCTCCGAGGGCGAAGGAGAAGCGGCGCGCATAAACGGCAAGAAGGATCGTGATATCAATGAAATAGGCTCAACGGCTTACAAGCGTGTCCAGGAGATACGCGGCGAGTCCGATGCCAAGGCCACGGAGATTTATGCCCGGGCCTACACCCAGAAACCGCAAGCGGCCGAGTTCTATCGCTTCCTGAAAAGCATGGATACCTATCGGAAAATCATCGGGGGCGAGAGCACCATCATCCTGTCCACCAACAGCGACCTCTTTTCCTTATTGAAGCGGATAGAACCCAGAAAGCCTTGACAGCCGGACTGGCCGACTGACGAGTGCTGCTCGGTTCTCACCCGAATTCGGCTTTCATT
>JAJRDJ010000510.1 GCA_028678445.1 Methylococcaceae bacterium | reverse complement strand
GAGGTCACCGACGACATTCATGCCGTCCATGAGCGGGCCTTCAATAACATACAGAGGGCGCTCGACCGCTTGCCGGGCTTCTTCCGTGTCGAGTTCGATGAATTCGTCGATGCCCTTGATCAGCGCATGCTCGAGCCGCTTGTTCACCGGCAGTGCGCGCCATGCCTGGTCTTCCTTTTTCTCGACCGGCCCGCCCTCGCTGCGGTAACGGTCCGCGAGGGTCAGCAGGCGGTCCGTGGCGCCGGGATCACGGGCCAGAATCACATCCTCGATCACGTCCCGCAGTTCGGCCGGAATATCTTCGTAAATCGCCAGTTGACCGGCATTGACGATACCCATATCCATGCCGTTACGGATGGCGTGGTACAGGAATACCGCATGGATCGCCTCGCGCACGGCATTGTTGCCCCGGAACGAGAAGGAAACATTCGACACGCCACCTGAAATCAGCGCATGGGGCAGGGTGTCCTTGATGGTCTTGACCGCTTCGATGAAATCCAGCCCGTAGCGGTTATGTTCCTCGATACCCGTGGCGACCGCGAAGATATTGGGGTCGAAAATGATGTCTTCCGGCGGGAAATCCAGTTGTTCGGTCAGGAGTTTGTAGGCACGCGTACAGATTTCGATCTTCCGTTCCACGGTGTCGGCCTGACCCACTTCGTCGAAGGCCATGACGATGACGGCGGCGCCATAGCGCCGTACCAGACGGGCCTGTTTCAGGAAGGACGCCTCGCCTTCATTCATGGAAATGGAGTTGACGATACCCTTGCCTTGCAGGCACTTCAGCCCCGCTTCCAGGATGTCCCACTTGGATGAATCCAGCATCACCGGCACCCGGGCAATACCCGGTTCGGCCGCGATCAGGTTGACGAAGCGCACCATGGCCGCCTGGGAATCCAGCATGCCTTCGTCCATGTTGATATCGATGATCTGCGCGCCGCTCTCGACCTGCTGGCGCGCGACCTCCAAAGCCTCTTCGTATTTTTCCTCGCGGATCAGGCGGCGGAACGCCGCGGAACCGGTGACATTGGTGCGCTCGCCCACATTCACGAACAACGTTTCCGGGCCGATGTTCAGCGGTTCCAGGCCGGCCAGGCGGCACTTGGGCTCGATGACCGGAATCCGGCGCGGCGGGAAATTCTGCACCGCATCGTGAATGGCCTTGATATGCGGCGGACGGGTGCCGCAGCAGCCGCCAATGATATTCAGGAAACCCTGCTCCGCCCACTCGGCAATTTCCTTGGCCATGGCCTCGGGCGATTCGTCGTACTCGCCGAACTCATTGGGCAGTCCCGCATTGGGATGGGCCGATACGTGGGTGTCGGCGATATTCGAGAGCTCCTCGATGTACTGGCGGAGCTGTTTGGCGCCCAGCGCGCAGTTGAAGCCGAAAGAGAGGGGCCGGGCATGCTTGAGCGAATTCCAGAACGCCTCGACGGTCTGGCCCGAGAGCGTACGGCCCGAGGCGTCGGTGATGGTGCCGGAAATCATGACCGGCACCGGCAGACCGTGGTCCTCGGCGAACTTTTCCACGGCAAACACCGCCGCCTTGGCGTTCAGCGTATCGAATACCGTTTCGATCAGGATGATGTCGGCGCCGCCATCGACCAGCCCGCGGGTCGCCTCCGTGTAGGCATCGACCAATTCATCGAAGTGAATATTGCGGAATCCGGGGTCATTCACGTCGGGCGAAATGGTCGCCGTGCGGCTGGTCGGACCCAGCACGCCGGCCACGAAACGGGGACGCTCCGGCGTCCTGAGGGTCATGGCGTCACAGGCGACGCGCGCCAGGCGGGTGGCCTCGACGTTCAACTCGTAGACCAGCGCTTCCATGCCGTAATCCGCCATGCTGATGCGGTTGGCGTTGAAGGTATTGGTTTCCAGGAGATCGGCCCCGGCCTCCAGATAGGCATCATGGATGGCCCTGATGATGTGCGGTTGGGTAAGGCTCAACAGATCGTTGTTGCCCTTGAGGTCGCTGGGCCACTCGGCGAAGCGCTGGCCCCGGTAATCCTCTTCCGCCAGCCGGTAAGTCTGGATCATGGTGCCCATGGCACCGTCAAGGAATAAAATGCGTTCCGCAAGCAGGGTGCGAAGCAGCGCGGACCGGGCGGAGAAATCGGTAGTCATCGTGGGTGCTCTGATGCACGGCATGGGCGCCGCATAGCCCGTTATTGTAGTGGGAGATGCGCCCGCCATAAACGGTCTGGCTGGTTCTCTGCCGCCATTCCTTGCTATGGCGAATTAAAAAATGTAAGAATCATGGGCGTTTCACCCATCCAATACCAATGCCGTAAGCCAAGGACCCAGGTCACGCTCCGGCAGAAGCATTCCCACCACCCTCGGAGAAGAAGTTATGAAATCCCTAATAAAGCATGCGGTACACGGCGTATTGGGTCTTACAGCGTTGATTTCCGTCGCCAGCGCCGAAGTGGCGCTCAAGGATATCAGCGAAATTGTCGGCACCTGGAAGCTGGAGTCGGTCTCGGCGGCTATCGACAAGGCCCGGATTCCGGAGAATCGCATCTGGGAGTTCCGGCCGGATGGCGTAATCGTCACCAGTGGCTTCAACCGGCATTTCAACCGGAATGACAGTTTCCAATTCACCTACAAGGTCACCAACGGCAAGATCATCACCGACGATCCCGGCCGGGCCGGCAAAACCATCGACTATGCGGTGTACAAAAAGGAGGGGGATGAACTCATCCTGAAAGGCGGACTCGAAGGATTCTATTTTTTCAAGAAGCAATAAGGAGCACTTAAGTCATGATCAAAGACCTTTTTAAATTTGGTAAACCCGATATCCTGATGTGGTCGGGGGTAGGTATCTTCAGCATCATCCTCATCGTCGCGTTCAGCCTGTTCTCGAGCGGCGGCGGTTTGGTCATCAAGGACTTGTTCGGTCTTGCGATAGTCTTGATACTGCCCGGCTATGTCATCAAGAAGTTGTATCTTGATAATGTTACGGTCAGCGAAAACCTGACCAAAAACGAAGATATCAATAAAGCCATCGACCTTTTGATTCTCTCGATCGGCATCAGCATCGCCACCATTATTCCGATGAATTTCATCTGGAATTATGTTTTGACCATGGGCGGCGGGGAAGAT
>JAJRDJ010000509.1 GCA_028678445.1 Methylococcaceae bacterium | reverse complement strand
GTGAAAAAGCAGAGAAGTTCCACCGTCTCCGCGCCATCGTTGATGAGGGTGTGGCGGAGGGTCGGCGGGATCGCGACGATCTGACCGGCGGAGAAGCGGACCGGGGATTCGCCCAGCGTCAGGGTGCTGTCGCCCGCCAGGACGTAGACCGTCTCGGTTTGCGCCGCGTGCTGGTGCCAGCCGATGACGCCGCCGGACGGCACCCGGACGCGGCTGACGCTCGCCAATGGGTTGGCGGCGGAGGTCAACATCTGTTTCATCAAGATATCTGAAAAGCGGGGATGGGCGGTCCAGGCGATTTCCTCGCCATCGACCACCTGTGCGGGCGGCTGAGCGTGTTCGGTCATCGGAGGCGACTCCTCTGCGGCGTTCGGACAAAACCCGTACTATTATAACCGCAAGTGTGCTGGAAAGCGTTATCTAGCTTCCCATGCTGCGGGCATGCCCCGCGCGAGGAATCGCGCCCGGAATTCTAAATGTGACCCGACTGAAAGCAATACGGCAAAAGCACTTGACAACCACGAGGACTAGGACTAGACTATATAGTAGGTCTGCATCATTATTGCCTTAATGCCGCCCTAGTGTGCAAGTAGTGCGGGGGCCAGAATGGCCAGTAACCGGCTGCACCCTGTCCACCTCGATAGCGTCACGCCATGGGCACTGCTGGTCCCATTGGGTCGCGCGCCTTCTTCCCTTGTGGGTCGGGATCGGGTGCTCTGCGCCGCTGAGGTGATTGATTGTCGGACCTCTCTGCAGCAATTCAGACAGCGCACCCAACTTGGCGCCGCCACCCGACCCAGACAGACCAGCTCGAGTATCAACTGCGCGCTGCGCCGCGTGGCGGCCATCCCGACCATCTACAAAGCACTTCCACCACAACACCACCAGCTCCATCACAGACGCTTCCCTAACAGGTGCCTTCCAACCGCTACGACCTTCGATCTCACCGGCGGCCCTCCGTCACGACAAACTACAATCGCTTGCCGCACTGCCCTGAACTCCGCCGGGTGCCGCAAGGCCCGCGAGGGGCTCCCCCTCGCTGTCAACGCCGCAACACGCGATAACGTTCCCTATCTCAGACGTCAGCTTGCTGAGCCGCTTACCGCAGCCCGATTGCTTCAGAGCGCGGCGAGAGATAGCATAAACAGAGCCGCGATGCCGTGATGTTATGTCATATGCTGCGCTTCCTGCGAGGGGGCGCGGTTTGGTAGCGACGCCATGACTGTTCGCAGTTGCACTAAGGCTTATGGAGGGAATCCCATGTCCACACGTACCTGCAAAGTCGGTATCCACGGCCGTAATCACGAGGAATGGGGCGATCTGGACTTCCAGGTCCTGCGCGACGCTCGGATCGAAGTCGTCAAGGCCATGAGCCAGACTCGTCCGCAGTACTTCGAGCGCGCCAAGCGCGAGAACGATCGGATCGAGATTATCACCCGGCTGCACGGCGATGGGTTTGGCGTCGGGAGCCATCCATCTCCTGAGGCCTTCGCCGGCCAGATGATCCCGGTCATGGCTAACCTCCGCGATTTCTGTGTCAAGTTCGAGGTCCACAACGAGCCCAACCACGTGGCACGCTATGAGGGCTGGGGGGCCACGGACGAAGACGCGCGCGACTTCAACGACTGGTTCCTCCAAGTGTACAGCCGGCTGAAGGATGCTCATCCCTGGGCCAGCATCGGTTTCCCCGGACTGGCGCTACCGCACTTTGGCCATCGTGATTGGCAGTGGCTGGAGATCTGCCGGCCAGCCATCCAACGGGCCGATTGGCTGGGCGTCCACTGCTACTGGCAAACGCCTCCCGGTCAGCCTCCGCAGTTCATGCACGAGGCGTTGGGGATGAATTTCAAGCATTACCACGATATCTATCCCAACAAGACGCTGGAGATCCTGGAGTGCGGCAACTCCAACATCCAGAACAATTACCCAATCTCCGACGAAGATGTCGCCAGCGAGTACGTGCAGTGGCTGCAGGAGGTGTTCAAGTATCCGTACGTCAACTCAGCCTCCTTTTTCATCCTGTCTTCACAAGATACTCAGTGGGGGTTCTTCTCGTGGCGCACCGAGGATGGCGCCCTGAAGCCGCTCATCTTCCGGGTGAAGGACATGTTCCGGCCGGAGCTCCGCCCCGTGCACACGCCGCCCCTGCCGCCGCCGCTGAAACCGCCCGTCGTCACCCCGGCTGGCCTGACCAACCAACTGGTCATCAACGCGTTCAACCGGGCTTCGCGCCAATTGGGGCTGGGCGACTGGGGGCTGCTGGCCCCGGCCGGCCTGAGCCTGGGCCAGCTCGTCAAAAACCGGGCTGGCGCCTACACCGGGCCAATGCTGGCCGACATGCCGAAGCTGACCGACGATCAGCGCCGCGTGGTCCGAGCGCAACTGCCGGATGGCATCAGTTTTGTGCCGGCAGGGTACGAGGGTTTCCTGGTACAAGAAGAGGCCTTGCTCCTGGTCTCCCTGGCGTATCCACGGACGGTCCAGATCCGCAAAGCCCTGGGGACGGTTGCCACGAGGGTGGCCCGCGCCTGGAATCGCTACGGCGCCCTGCTGAGCGAGATTGCCGATCGGCTCGGCGTCGAGCCGGAGATCGC
>JAJRDJ010000508.1 GCA_028678445.1 Methylococcaceae bacterium | reverse complement strand
TTACTGCGGGGAGCACGGCCGGCGGTCCGTACACGGTAACTGCAACAAGTAGCAGCACAAGCGGGACGGCCAATATTAGCGTGACAGCAGGCATCAACATTTTTGGGAATAATCTTGTCGGTACCGCGAATGATGTCAGCGGAGCGAATGATCTTAACTGCTGGAGGTTCCAAGCCACTTCGAGCTTTACTCCCAATAACATGAGCATTAATTTGGCAAATGCGGTTACCGGAAGGATGAAATTGGCAATTTATGCTGACAATAATGGCAGTCCTGGCGCCTTACTGATGACCACGAATGAGGTTACCAACCCAGCATCCGGCTGGGTGAGGTTTACACTAACCAGCGGCTATGCAATAACATCCGGGAATTATTATTGGCTGGCTGCTTGGTGTAATTCGGGATATACCCCCAAGTGTCAGACGACTGGTGGGACAGCCAGGTACATTACAAGAACTTATGGCACTTGGCCCAACCCATTAAACGGGACTATAGGACCATACTCGACTAAAGATAGCATATACGCATACTAGCCCTGCATGATCACAATCTGATTTGTGAGCGGGACGGAACGCAAGATTGATCAAGGTTATTTCTTACCCAGTTGTGCAGCCAATTCTCTCAAGCCAGGATCGCCCGGTGGAAGATGCAATAGGGTACAAGAAATATTATGGCTCTACATTTCGCTCAGGACCATGGCGCCTATATAAATCAATGGTATGGCATCACGAACGAGCCACATAGTGGCCAAAATTGCGGGGGGAGTGTGAACTTGGGTTAGGGGGCCTCGTCATCGCCGCAGAAGTATTCAGCGGGCACGCTATCCGGCCAGCGTTGCAACACCGCCTCATCGCTGTGGTGGTCCTGATAGGCGAGATAGAGCAAGCCGGATTGGCGAGCCGCGGCGCTGTGATGTGGTACCGAACAGATCGTCGACGATGACCCGGCCGGGTTTCGGCGAGCAGATCAAGAAACGTTGCGGGTAGGCCTTAATCTCGGCCCATGACATCTGTTGGGACAGAATTACTATGGGATCCTTGGGGTTGACCAACTCGCCCAGGCGGGCACGGTCGCAGTCACAGGGGCCATCGCTGCCTCAAATCCGTGGATTTTTCTTCAAACCGGCCAAAAGCCGGCGATTTCATGCCATTATTATGTCTTATCATGCTGATTAATATAACATTTATTATTCCGCCAGACCGACGCCTTATCCCCCGCTGGTTGCAGTGCGTCCAGGACGCTGCCGCAGTGGCAGGTAAAAAAGACCCAGCCATCAGCCGAGCCGTCATGCCCGCTTCAAGAGTCTAGATCCAGCGGTTCACGCGCTTCTGGTAGCGACTATAGTCGGCACCGAAGACATCGGTGAGTCTGGCTTCCTCATAGGGGATATGGAAGCGATTGATGACCAAGAAAAATGCGGCCGGTACCAGCCAGAATGGCAAGGTGCCCATGTAGAGGGCGAAGCCGATGAGCGCGGTCAGGAGACCGAGATACATCGGATTGCGGGTCCACAGATAAGCGCCGAGGGTCACCAATTGCTGCGGCGTACCGAGGGGCAGAACGGTAGTTTTCACCTGCCGGAATTGCCAGGCCGCCGAAGCCGATAGCGTCAGCCCGGCCCCCAGCCAGGCGAAGCCGCCGGCAGTAGCGGGCAGGATCTCCAGGTTGGGGAATGAACGGTGAATGGCGAAAGCGATGCCCAACAGCAACAACGCCACAATAGGGGGTGAAATGAAGTTCAGCTTGTTCATGTAGTCTCCTGAGGGTGTATTTATAGGTTTTTCTTCAAGCGTTTGGTGAGGTCGTTTCGCCATGCGGCCGACAGGGCGTTGATCGCCAGAACTTTTTCAATCCACTCCGGCTGTGCGGGGCCGCTAATCCATGCGTGCATCGCGTCGCGTATCGAAACCCGCAGAGGGTCTGCTACCCGAAGGACAATGGCATCACCCGGTTGCACAAGGCCCTCTTCCAGTACACGCAAATAGAATCCAGTTCGACCCGAGACGAGAAAGTCTGCCACAAAGCGGGGATTGCCAAACTTGATTCCGAGCTTGAAGCAAGGTACCCGGGGTTGGGTGATTTGCATCACGGACTGCCCAACCGTGAAGATATCGCCGATGTGAATGCCATCGTCCGGCATGCCCATCACCGTGAGATTCTCCCCAAACTGGCCATGCGGATATTCGTGAACACCGTGCAGGGTTTCCCAGTGGCGATAATTTTCCTGCGTGTAGGCATAAACGGCCTTGTCCCGACCGCCGTGGTTCTTACGATCTACCTGTACATCCCCGTCAAAGCCGTCTCTCTCTACCGGGACTGTGCCCACGATAGGGCTTTTGAAGATCCCGGTTTCGATCCATCGGCCCTGATATTCGACTTTTTGTGCCTTTGCGATATTGATGGACAGGACGCGCATTAATCACTCTCCCGCGTTTGATGGGGAGGCAGGGCTTGCAGTGAGGCATGTACCGGCTTGAAGGAGAGCCGGTGCAGGGGGCTGGGGCCTAAACGATTAAGCGCGGCGCGGTGTGACGCGGTCGGATAACCTTTGTGAATGGCAAATCCATAGCCCGGAAATAGGTGTTCGGCGATGACCATCTCCCGGTCGCGATAGACCTTGGCCAGGATAGAAGCCGCCGAGATGGCCGGCACGCTGAGGTCACCGCCCACGATAGCGCGGGAAGCGCAGGGGAGTAGCGGACAGTGTTTCCCGTCCACCAGCCCCAATTCCGGAACTACGTCCAGCGCATCGTAGGCACGTTGCATGGCGAGCAGGGACGCCTGGAGGATATTGAGTTCGTCGATTTCGGCAGGACCGGCCCGGCCAATCCCAAAG
Source organism: Methylococcaceae bacterium (assembly GCA_028678445.1). GTDB lineage: Bacteria > Pseudomonadota > Gammaproteobacteria > Methylococcales > Methylococcaceae > UBA6136. The sequence continues at coordinate 4,997 of JAJRDJ010000508.1, read as the reverse complement.
GCCACAGCCGTTTTCCGGATGAGCGCCGCCATTTCTTCACGTCGCCTTGGAGATAGTTGCTTCGAGTCAGTCAGGCCCGGAAGGCTAGATCCGTCATCCGGCAGAATCACCGCCGCCGCGATGACCGCCCCCGCCAGACAGCCGCGGCCCACTTCATCGAAGCCCGCGATGCGTGGATGCCCTGGCGCGCTCAATGGGTGTGCTCGATGGATGGGTGGGACAATCAGCGGATGATGCTGCGCCCGCTTTGTTGGAGGAATTCGAGAATGGGCAAAACCTCCGGGGCCTGTTCCGTCATCCCAGCCAGACCTTCGATGGCTTCCTCGAGTTTCAGCCGAGATTTATAGATCAGCTTGAAAGCCCGTTTCACCTGCAGGATGGCCTCGGCATCAAAACCGCGACGCTCCATGCCGACATTATTGATACCGCGCGGTTTGGTGGGGCTACCGCCGACCATGACATAGGGCGGGATATCCCGGCCAATGATGCTACCCATGGCGGAGAAACTGTGGCGTCCGATGCGGCAGAATTGATGTACCAGCGAAAAGCCCCCGAGAATCGCAAAATCATCCACGGTAACATGCCCGGCGAGCGAAGCCCCGTTGGCCATGATGACGCCATCGCCAATCACACAGTCATGCGCGACGTGAGTGTAGGCCATCAGCAGATTATCGTTGCCCACCCGGGTCACTGACTCTTCCTGAATCGTGCCGCGATGGAGGGTAGTAAATTCGCGGATGACGTTACGATCACCTATTTCGAGCCGTGTGATCTCACCCTTGTACTTCTTGTCCTGAGGGTCCTCGCCTACCGAGGCGAATTGAAAAAAATGGTTGTCGCGGCCTATCCGAGTGGGTCCCTTGATGACGACATGCGGGCCGATGATCGTCCCCGCAGCAATTAGCACATCGGGGCCAATGATCGAGAATGGCCCAACACTGACGTCATCCGCCAGTTCGGCCCCCGCATCCACGATCGCTGAAGGGTGAATCAACTAGCTTGCTCCGCGGCGGCGCACATGATCTCGGCGCTGGCCACCAGCTCTCCGGCCACCTCGGCACGGCACTCAAACGCCCAGATATTGCGTTTGTGCCGCAGATAATTGGCTTCCAGCCGGAGCTGGTCACCCGGCACTACCGGACGCTTGAACCGCACCTTATCCAGCCCGACCAGATAATAGATCCGTCCTTTGCCCACCAGGCCATCGACCGACTTTCCCGCCAACAAGCCCGTGGCTTGCGCAAGTGCCTCGATGATCAGCACTCCCGGCATGATCTGCATGGTGGGAAAGTGCCCGGTGAAAAAGGGCTCGTTGTAGGTCACGTTCTTGATGGCGAGCAGTCGCTTGCCAGGTTCGACCTCTAGCACCCTGTCCACCAGGAGAAACGGGTATCGGTGAGGTAGATATTCCTGGATTTCGTGGATATCCAAATGGCTGGCCTTTGATGGGTGGTAGGAGTGGATTGAAATGATCTATGGGGCCCGAGTTATTTTTTGGACCCGCCGCCACCCAGCTTCTTTTCGACTTCACTAGTGATGTTGAGCGCATCCTTGGCATAAGCGACGCCGTCCACGAGGATCAGGTCAAAGTTCTGATCCTTGGCAACCGTCTGTATGGCCTCCTGTACCACTTTCTGTATCTTCGCCATTTCCTGATTGGCGCGGAGGCCATAGTCCTGGCGCATTTCGTCCATCGAGCGTTTGAACTCCCGGCCACGGTCGATCAATTCCTTCTCGAGCTTGCGTTTGTCCGCATCGTTCATCGCTGCGATGTCCTTCTCGAGTTTTTCTTCAAGTTTCTTCAGCTCTTTCTGCTCGTTGACCAGTTTGGTCTCGCGCGGCTGGAACTCCTTTTTTAGATCAGCCTGGGATTTCTGGCTTTGGGAAGACTGGTCGACCAGTTTGCGAAGATCAACGACGCCGACCTTTAAATCCGCCGCCATAAGACCGCTGCTGAGCAAAAGACCGGAAAGTGCAACAAGAAATTTTTTTGACATGGGTAATACCGTAGGAGGTTAAGCAATTCGAATGATGCGGTGCCTGATGCCGTTCGTTTGAGCACTAAATTCCGCACAGAGTCATGGAATTATACAAGAAGTGTGCAATGCCGGGCGATTTTAAGCCTTTGGAGGTGAGCTATCGGGATGACGCGGTGGTCTCGGGGTATTCAAAGCGGCCGGTGTGAACCGCGTGATCTGCCATGCCATGCTCCGTTTCAGGACCCGGGGCGAAGGCGTCCGGCTCATGGGTACGTCCTCAATCTGCGCCAACAAAACCCTTCAGCCAGCCGTGGCAAAATGCAGCGCCAGCCACACGGTGACCTCATCGGGTGTGGTCCAGGTAACCCGGTGCCGGCAATGGGCGGGCAGCAGCAGACTGTCACCTGGGCGGAGGGCGATTTCCTCGATCTGGCCCTCGATCGCCAGCCGGGCCGCGCCTTGTAGCAGGGCCACCCATTCGTCCTGCGTCTGGTCGTACCATTCGCCCTCCGGGGAGACATGACCGAGCGACAAGATTCGCTCAACCCGAAAGGCTGGTGTTTGCAGCCAGGTTTCAACTCGCTCCTCGGGCAGGCTGGACGGAATCTGCTCGAACAGGGAGCGGATGAGCGGAGTGGACTGCATCGATGATTCGAACCAGTTTGTTTATGCTACGTGTTCAGCCGGAACCGGCCCCGCGCCGATTTTGATAGAGTACCGCAACCCTTGCTACCGGAGCTGCCCATGACCGCGATCCTGTCCGTTCTGGCCGTGCTACTGTCGGCCATCTGGTATTACCAAACCGCCGCAAGCCGGTATCAGCCCGCCATGGCCTGGGCCATGGCCGGAGCCCTCCTTTACTACGGTGGCTTCCTGCTCTGGATGCATGTGGTGTTGAAAAGCCTCATGAGCAGCCATTTTCTGACGCACAGCTTCTGGGCCGGCATCGCCATGGACATCTCCTCCATCCTGTTCGGGGCGGGGTACATGGCGGTATTCCGTTGGCGGGTGCTGGCGAGGAAGGGTTGAAGACGGATCTGCATTTACCCCCCCATCCATTGCCGAGCGGTCATGATTTATCCTTCCCTATCTTCTGCAGTGCCCAGAACCGATTTAAGGTCGAACCAGTGACTGCCCACGAAGCGTAGCTTGATTTCCCGGCCGGAAAACTGAGGGTTGCTTACAGGTTGACACTCTGGGATTCATAATTAATTTACGGAGCAAGGCATGAAAAAAATCAGCGTAAAAAACCCGGTGGTGGAAATCGATGGCGATGAAATGACCCGCATTATCTGGCATTTCATCAAGGACCAGCTGATTCTGCCCTATCTGGATTTGAGTATCGACTATTACGACCTGGGTATCGAGCACCGCGATGCCACGGATGATCAGGTCACCATCGATGCCGCCCATGCCATCCAGAAGCATGGGGTGGGTATCAAATGCGCGACGATCACGCCCGACGAGGCTCGCGTGGCGGAGTTTGGCCTGAAGAGAATGTACAAATCGCCCAATGGCACCATTCGTAACATCCTGGATGGCACCGTATTCCGCGAACCCATCATTTGTAAAAATGTACCCCGGTTAGTGCCGAACTGGACACAACCTATTTGCATTGGCCGTCACGCGTTTGGCGATCAGTATCGCGCCACTGATTTCTTGACCAAAGGTAAGGGTAAGCTGAGCATCAGCTTTACTCCGGACGACGGCACGGCCGGGCAATCCTTCGAGGTTTACCACTTTGAAGGCGACGGCGTGGCATTGGCTATGTATAACACCGATGAATCCATAGCCGGTTTCGCCCGCAGCTGTTTCAATGTAGCGCTGGATCGCGGCTGGCCGCTGTATCTCTCGACCAAAAACACCATCCTGAAAAAGTATGATGGCCGGTTCAAGGATATTTTCGAAGACATCTATCAAGCCGAATTTAAAGATCGGTTTGCCGCAAAAGACATCGTCTACGAACACAAACTGATTGATGACATGGTGGCCTCGGCCCTGAAATGGAATGGCGCTTTCGTCTGGGCCTGCAAAAACTATGATGGCGACGTGCAATCCGACACGGTTGCCCAGGGTTTTGGTTCCCTGGGCTTGATGACGTCCACCCTGGTCACACCCGACGGCAAAATCATGGAAGCCGAAGCGGCCCACGGCACCGTCACGCGCCATTACCGGTTGCATCAACAAGGCAAAAAAACCTCCACCAATCCCATTGCATCGATTTTCGCCTGGACTCGCGGCTTGGCTTTTCGCGGCAAACTGGACGGTAATGCCGAGCTGATTCATTTCTGCGAAACCCTGGAAAAAGTCTGTGTCGATACCGTGGAAGCCGGGCAAATGACCAAGGACTTGGCATTATGTATTTATGGTGATGACTTGAAGGACTCGCATTATCTGGGTACCGAGGATTTTCTGGAGGTTTTGCGGGTAAATCTGGAGCACTGTCTCCTTTCTTGAATGCAGCCGGATAGCCGGCCTGGTGGGGGCGGGATTTAATTGAGGTTTTGCTACCCCGGTGTCAATGTCACCACGGTCGCCCCGCTCAACCCCAATTCGTGAAACTCATGGCTGTAGGCAGGACGGTGAAATGTAGGCCCGACACATTTATTGAAGCACGTGCCCGGTGTAACGGTTCCGAATGTCCCACAGGGGGGCTGTGGGCATTTTTCGCCCTTGGTTTAGTCGATGCCTTCCTCCTGCGGGCAACCCCGGATGCGATCGGGGGGAGAGGATGGATTGCGCCTGGCGCTGATTAACGGCGCTCTTCGTCCCGCAACCTCACCACATCCAGCAAGGTCTCAACTCTGCTAGAGTTTCACAGGTATGCCGAACCTGGCCTTTAGCCGCTCGATCAGTTCGCGTGGCGCAGCCGGTAGAAAACCGCCTTACGCCCTTTTTTGGACCCCTCCGGGAGTCAAGGCGTGCAACGGACGACTCGGGGCATCCCTACCCGATGGGTACAGGGCCGAGATGACATGACCCCGGCCCTTATGCCGCTTGGACGGCAACCTCTCCAAG
>JAJRDJ010000094.1 GCA_028678445.1 Methylococcaceae bacterium | reverse complement strand
TCGACCTTCCAGATATCCCGGCAATATTCGCCTATGGCCCGGTCCGAGGAGAATTTTCCCGAGCGGGCGGTATTGAGAATCGACATGCGCGTCCAGTGTTCGGCATCCCGGTAGGCCGCGCTGACGTGCTCCTGACAATCCGCGTAGGACTGGAAGTCCGCCAGCACCAGAAACGGGTCGTGATACATCAGATCGTCAACCAGGGGACGAAACAGCTCGCTATCACCGCGTGAAAACATGCCATTACGAATCAGGTCCAGCGCTTCGCGTATGGCCAGGTTGGAGTGGTAGAGGTCCATCGGCTGGTAACCCTGCTGCGTAACCTGCAGGACTTCGGCCGCCGTGAGTCCGAACAGGAAGAAATTCTCCGCGCCGACCTCTTCGCGAATCTCGACATTGGCGCCATCGAGCGTCCCTATGGTCAGGGCGCCGTGCATCTGGAACTTCATATTGCCGGTGCCAGAGGCCTCCTTGCCGGCCGTCGAAATCTGCTCGGATAACTCAGCCACGGGATAGACCCGCTGACCGGTACTCACGTTGTAATTGGGCACGAAAACCACTTTTAGCTGATCGCGTATGGACTTGTCCCGGTTGATCACCTTCCCGACGGAATTGATGAGTTTGATGATCAGCTTGGCCATGAAATACCCCGGTGCCGCCTTACCGCCAAAGATGACCGTCCTCGGCTGTATCTCCAGATGGGGCTCGTTCTTGAGGCGGAGATAGGTATGGACCACATTAAGGATATTCAGGTGCTGCCGCTTGTATTCGTGAATACGCTTCACCTGCACGTCGAACAGGGATTCCGGATCAATGCCGATGCCGGTGGTTTTGCGCACGTAACTCGCGAAATCATGCTTGTTGGCCCGCTTGACCGAACGCCAGCGGCCACGAAAGGCCGGATCGTCGGCCAGCGGTTCCAGCTCGTGCAACCGCTCCATTGCGGTGATCCAGCCGGGGCCGATTGCCTCATCGACGAGATGGCTCAAGCGCGGATTGCTCAGCATGATCCAGCGGCGAGGCGTCACACCGTTGGTTTTGTTCTGGAACTTCTCCGGCCACAAGGCGTAGAAATCGCTCAAGACATCGGACTTGAGCAGTTCGGTATGCAGCTCCGCGACGCCATTGATGGCGAAACTGCCGACACAGGCAAGATGCGCCATGCGCACATACCGTTCGCCGTCTTCATCGATCAGGGAGAGTCGCGCCAGCCTGGCATCATCGTTCATGAAGCGTTCGCGGACTTTCTCCAGAAACACTGCGTTGATCTCGTAGATGATTTCGAGATGGCGCGGCAGCAGACGGCCGAACAAGTCGACTGGCCAGCGTTCGAGCGCCTCCGGTAGCAGGGTGTGGTTGGTATAGGCAAAGGTCCGGCGAGTGACGTCCCAGGCATGGTCCCAACCAAGATCATATTCATCGAGCAGCAACCGCATCAGTTCGGCCACCGCGATGGCTGGGTGTGTGTCGTTGAGCTGAATCGTGAACTTTTCGTGGAAGCGTTCAACCGGCAGATGCTGCACACGCATGATGCGCATCATGTCCTGCAAAGAGCAGGTAACGAAGAAATATTGCTGCTGCAACCGCAGCTCCTTGCCGCGAATCTGCTCGTCATTGGGGTAAAGGATTTTAGTCAGATTCTCCGAGATGACCTTCTGTTCCACGGCACCATAGTAATCGCCACGATTGAAGGTTTCGACGTCGAAGGATTCCGGTGCGCCAGCCTGCCAAAGGCGCAGAGTATTGGCCGTGTGCGTCCGGTACCCCGAGATGGGCGTGTCATAGGGTACCCCCTTGACGATTTGCCCGGGCACCCAGTGAATATGATGCCTCCCCTGTTCGTCCTGGAAGCGTTCCGTATGGCCACCGAGCTTGACCTCGACCGCCCATTCCGGTCGGGCGATGTCCCAGGGATTACCGAATCGCAACCACTTGTCGGTCCGCTCGACCTGCCAGCCGTCGATGATGGCCTGCTCGAAAATCCCGAACTCATAGCGTATGCCATAACCCAGGGTAGGAATGTTCAGGGTCGCCAGGGAATCGAGGTAACACGCCGCGAGACGGCCGAGCCCGCCGTTCCCCAAGCCGGGCTCATCCTCTTCCCCCAGCAACTCGAAAAGACTCAAGCCCAGTTCGGCGAGCGCTTGCCGGACCACCTCGGAGATACCCAGATTATTGAGATTGTTGCCCAAATGAGGCCCGAGCAGGAATTCAGCCGAAAGGTATGCCACGGTGCGGGATTTTTGGGTGGTGTATACCGAAGCGGTGCTCACCCAGTGACTCAACAAATGGTCGCGGACCAGATAGGCCAGTGCCATGTAGTAGTCATGCTTGGTGGCCAGGGCCGGAAATTTCCCCTGTACGTAGAATAATTTATCAAGGAACGCGCGTTTGATTTCCTCCTTGTCCAGGGAATGGGCAGGTACGCTGTCGCGCGCCTTCACCGACTCATCCAGGAGGGGGTTTTCCGGACTGATGTCCCCCGCTGAACGACTTTCGGTACGATCTGAACTCATGGTGTGCCTCGACTGCGATACGTTTTATGGAAACCAATCAGACCATCTCGACCAGAATCTCCGATGTTTGACTTTGCGGTTGGGGCACGACATGAAGCGCACGAACCATGGGCCGTGGTGTCCTATGCGTTGTGGGGTCCGCGCCGATCGTGCCCAACAGCGTTTTCAGATAAGCCGGATCGCTGACCTCGGCAAGATGGCGCAGGGCCCGATCGAGCCGTTCCTCGAGGTGCAGCTTGCGGGTGTACTGGCCATGGCCAGGTTGGTCGATGAAATCCCGCAAATAGCGGATATGTCGCTCCATAAGGTCGATATCGCGTATCTGCTTGGCGGCTAGACGGTGCCGGTACCAACTGGAGGTCAGGAGGTGCTCCCGGGTAAAGAGTTTGCGGATCTCCGGATGGTGGATATCCATGCCGCGATAGTCACCGGTCGCCATTATCCAGAGCAGCGCCTGCAGCGGAGGACAGGCATCTTCGATGCTCTTGTCATTGAGATACTCCACGGCTACCCGTCGCTGCGCATCCACGATATTCTCGACTCCATCGACGAAGCAGGCCAGATCCTGGCTTTCCGGCTTCAGCATGGCTTCGGCGAACACCGTCGTGGATGCATCAAAGATGGCACCGCAGAAGCGATGGACGAAATGGCTATTGATCCGGTAACCGAGCCGGCTGGCCTGCACGATACGGCCCTCGTACTCGAAATCAAGGAGCTGTTCGAGGAACCCCTCCCGGATCAGCGCCGCCGGGTCACGCATGGCTTCCGGCAGGCGGCTCCAGATCTCCGGTACCAGGAGGCTGATATCGTGATCGATGCGCATGTTCGGGCCGATAAAGCTCGCCGCGCTGCTGAACCCGCCGTAACCGGTCAGCATCAGGGAGACCAGGGTGTTATTGAGATCGGCGGTAGCCCGAAGCGCGTTGAACGGACCCTTGGTCAGCGCGCCCTCACTGCCCGCACCAGTGGTCGAAGGCGACTTGCCGGTGACGCTGCAGATGAAATCCATGAAGAGCTCGGGCAGCTCCTGGTAGTGGATCGGGTTATATATGCACAGTGGCCGGATGCCGGATTTCGGCTCCGGCGGATTGTTGCGGCGCCCCGCCAGCACGGCGGTCACCGGAAAAATCACGCTCTCATGCAGCGGCACCCGACGCTGGAAGCGGGCGCCCATCTCTGCCACATAGGACGGAAACTCGTCCTCGAGGTCCGGCCTCAACTGCAGGTAGCGCGGGTTCTTGCTGGGTTTGCCGTCGACCACCCGGGGATGCGCCGAGGACACCGCGTAACCCATGTCCGCCTGGGCGGCGGCCACCAGGAAATTCCGCATGTCCGGGCCGTAATGGTTGAAGCCGATGACATCCTCTACCAACCCCCGCACCTGTGCCGGCCCCAGTGCCTCGAAATTCGACAGAAAATTTCCGGGACCCGCGATATCCCGCTCCGCCTGCGCGTCAAGCCCCCGATGCACGGCATCGTCGGGGCGTTGGAACAGCCGGTATTCGCAGTTGTGCGTGAGCTTGACACTGGGATTGGGCAGCCTTGGGGGGTAGCGGAGCATCTCGATGGGCGTCACGACCGAAACCGTAATGTCGTCCTCCATCTGCACCTTGGCGGCCGGAATGTAGTCCTGCCGCAGTTTGTAGACGCGCCAGGCCCCGTCCCGCTCGAAGCCCACGCGCAGGTAGGACGCCACCAGGGGGCGATCATCCAGCTTGAGTTCGTGGCCGGGACTGCCATTGATGAAATCGACGCTGAAATGCCGACGCCAGTCTTCCGCCCATTCCGGTTTATAGAACCGCTTGATCATGAAGACCATCGACTTGATGCGGTTCGGAATGGATTCCAGCCAATCGTTATATTCCGGTGTATAGCGGCTCTCGGAAGGCGTCAGCACCCGGATCACCGAACCCAGGCTGCGCTCCGTGCTCAACAGCGGCTCGACCAGCCGCTCCTCGTCGGCCAGTGTGACCCCGGGCAAAAAACGGTCCGTGTAATCCCGCTCGAAAATCGCCTGGACCCAGTCAAGATCCGCTTGTAAATCATTGACGAACACCGGGCCGAAGATCACGGCATTGCCGATGGACTTGGAAATCTCGGACTTGCCGCCACCCGATACCGTGGAGGGTTTGTGGCAGAACACGCCCTCCGCGTCTGTCCCCACCAGTCGCCAGGAGGGTGCCGAGGGGTGTTTTTCCATGTTCACCTTGTAGCCATTGGGCAGCATGTAGGTGAAACGCGGCTGAAGGCTGAGCGAGCGCTTGATGCCCTCGTGGCGCCAGGTCAGCAACTGCCGATTGAGGTCGATCTGGACGGTTTCGGGTACATAAATCAGTTCCGGGAACCGCTTGTCGACGCCATAGCCCTCCGGCTTCAGATCCATGATGTCGCCGTAGCGTGCCTGGACCTCGGTGAAACTGTGATGCGTCTTGCGGGCACGGTTGTCGGCGCCGAACTCTTCGCCATGATTATGCCTCGGGAAGGTCAGCGCGCCGCCGGCGTGCTCCTCCTCGGCGAGACCGAACAGATTGGCGGCAAAACTGATTTGGGTCTTCACCTCCTTCTTGCAATAGCCGAAATAATTGTCCGTGATCAGGGTCACGATGACCCCCGAATCATCCCGCGCGGTGATTTTGAAGGGCTTGCCATTGTTGTAGAGCTCTTCGGGATCGCTCCAGTACATGCCGTCGGCAATCTGGCGCGGGGTAGCCTGTTCGGCGGGCGGAAGTCCCAGCGCCCTTTTGGTCATGCCGAGAACATGCGGAGCGAGGATGACGCAGCCGGAATGGCCGGTCCAGTGATCCACATCCAGTCCCGCGTCGTTGTCGGGCAGGAAGGGATTGCCGGCATTGCCAAAAATGCTTTCCACGAAATCGAGATTGGAGACCATGCCCCCCGGTGCAAAAAAGCGGATTTCCATGGTCTTCTTGGGCCAGCGCCCCGGCACTTCCGGGCATACGGCCGGCCGGATCAGCAGGGACACAAATATTTCGGCGGGCTCTTCCTCCTCGGCCGTGAATGGCAGGCGCATCAATTCCGCCGGCGGATTGAGCGCGGCGTCGAGCATGCGCACGAAGGCAATGCCAGGCACGGCCTTTTTGTCGCCGGGGATGGGCAGGCCGCCTTCGGCAATATGGAAGGATCCTTCGGTGGTGCGCCGATCCCGCAAGGTATTGTGGAGGATCCCCTGATGCACCCGGTAACTCTTGACGATGTCGGACGCGAACCGGTCGCCGTGCGGCGGCAAGGAGAGTTCCCGGGCGATGCCGTAGCGGTGCAGAACCATCGTGGTGGAAGGCAGGCGTGGAGCCGATTTCAGGCCCAGACCTTCGACGTAGCGATCCAGAAAATTCTGTATTCGCTGATCCGCCGGACAGAGATACTCGGGGATGAGCCGCGACTGGGCCAGAAAACTATCCACCAGATCGTGCGTCACCGTCAGGAAATCGCCGCTATCCACCCGCTCACAGATGGGCTGCCCCGCGGCAGCGAGCTTCAGGTTGATGTTGAGCAGATGTCGTTGCCGATGTTCATCGGTAGTCTGGCTCGGTGACTTGAGACCGATGGCTTGCTTAAGTTCCACTGTATGGGTCCTCCCAAAGACGTAAAGGGATCTCAACAATATACGCTCGCCGGGACAAGACCCGTTGCTACGACCGAGTATGCAGGAATTGGGCCCATACCCCCCATCATGTACATGAAGTCAATTCAGGGTGGCCTTCAGAGGCAATCCGGCCGCGCCCGAGCGGATGATTTTTCCCATTTTCGGGGATCGCTCGCACAGGATTGGTGCGCTTTCGGCGGTGCTGGCCCGGTGTGGTTCCCTCCTTTCGGACGACGCGGCTTGCGCTGGTCACGGGGTAGCGGGCACCATGGACATCCTAGCCTTAGGTATTGAACCCGGAGCATTCAAGCCGACAAATATTTGTCAGCGCCGTTAACCGAAGAAGGAACCCCTCATGTGGCTGCGTAGCCGTTGCGAAATTTCATTTGATGTCATCGACAACACCCCTTTCCTGTTCATGCTGCGGCCGCGCAGCGGCCTCTATCAGTGGGTGGCAAGGGAATCCTTCACCCTGGAGCCGATGGTAGTGGTGGAGGAACATACCGACGCGTTTGGTAACCTCTGCCAGCGACTGGTCGCGCCCAAAGGCCGGTTTTCCGTCCGCACCAGCGCGGTGGTTTTCACCCCCGATACGGTTGATACCTGTCCCGGTGCGCCCTACGAAGAAGCGCAAAACCTGCCTGACTCGGTGCTCACGTATCTCCTTCCCAGCCGCTATTGCGAATCAGACTGTTTCATTGAGCTCGCACAGGAGATCGTGGCCGGGGTAGCGCCCGGCTACGATCAGGTAGCGATACTGAATGACTGGGTACGCCAGACCGTCAGGTTCAACCCCGACTCCCCCAACTTCCAGATGTCCGCCGTGGCAGTCCATCGGGCCGGCGAAGGCGTTTGCCGGGATTTGGCGCATCTGGGCATGGCCCTGTGCCGGGCGCTATGCATCCCGGCACGCATGGTGGTGGGCTATCTGTACGGCTTGCGGCCCATGGACTTTCACGCCTGGTTCGAAGCTTATGTCGGCGGGCGTTGGTACACTTTCGACCCAAGCCAGAAGGAAACACTGGGTGGCCGGCTGATAGTAGCCTATGGTCATGACGCCGCCGATGTTGCCCTTTTCACCCAGTTTGGCCCCCGACTCAATCCCACGCGAATGTGGGTACAGGTCGAGCAACTGGACGGACCGCCGGATCAGGACTCACTAGCCGAGTGAGGGACCTTCGCGTAAAAAAGGAAGGGGAGCTGGCGCGTCATCCGGCTCCTGACCCTCGATTCGCCACCCTCAGAACCACTCGGTGTGGAAAAACTCCCCGGCCGGCTTGTCCGTCCGTTCATAGGTGTGCGCACCGAAATAATCGCGCTGCGCCTGCAGCAGGTTCGCTGGCAGGCGCTCGGCGCGGTAGCTGTCGTAATAGGACAGCGCCGCCGAGAATGCGGGCACAGCCACGCCATAGCCCACCGCCAGTTGCACCACCCGCCGCCAATTAGCCTGTGAGTTGACGATGATGTCGCGGAAGTAGGGGTCGAGAATGAGATTCTTGAGGCCGGGATTGTTGCGGTAGGCCTCGGTGATGCGGTTGAGGAACCGCGCCCGGATGATGCAGCCGCCTCGCCAGATCGACGCGATATCGCCAAAATTGAGCTGCCACTGATACAACTCCGAGGCCACCCCAAGCTGGACGAAGCCTTGCGCATAGCTGATGATCTTGCTGGCGTAGAGGGCATCGCGCACGGCCTCGATGAGCGCCGCACGGTCACCCGCGTAAGGACTGGTCACCGGCCCGGGCAATGCTTTGGAGGCCGCGACCCGATCCTCCTTTAGTGAGCTGAGAATGCGCGCCTCGACCGCGCTGGCGATGACCGACAGCGGCACACCCAGTTCCGTCGCATGGCCAACCGTCCATTTGCCCGTACCCTTTTGGCCAGCCTTGTCGACGATCATGTCCACCAGTGGATTGCCGCTCACCGGGTCCTGGTGGGCAAGAATCTTGGCGGTGATGTCGATGAGGAACGAATCCAGATCCCCCTGATTCCAGTCGGTGAAGATAGCAGCCAGCTCATCCGAACTTGGGTCCAGGGTAGCCTTGAGGATGGCATAAGCCTCGCAGATGAGCTGCATGTCGCCGTATTCGATGCCATTGTGGACCATCTTCACGTAATGGCCCGCGCCATCCCTGCCCATGTGCCGGCAACAGGGTTCACCCTCAGCGACGGCGGCGATACGCGTGTAAATCGGCTCGATGGTTTTCCAGCCCTCGGCGGAACCGCCCGGCATGATGCTGGGGCCTTTCAGCGCGCCCTCCTCGCCGCCGGAGACACCGACGCCGAAGAAATGCAGCCCCTTGTCGCGCAGGTATTTTTCGCGGCGCTGGGTGTCAGTCCACAGCGAGTTGCCGCCATCGATGATGATGTCGCCGGGCTCCAGTAGCGGGATGAGCTGCTCGATCACGGCATCCACCGGGGCGCCCGCCTTCACCATGATCTGCGCCTTGCGCGGCCGGGCCAGCGCCGCGACGAATTCTTCGAGGGTTCTGCAGGGCGTGATCCTTTTCCCC
>JAJRDJ010000093.1 GCA_028678445.1 Methylococcaceae bacterium | reverse complement strand
CTGATCGGCAATGCAGCCAAACTGGCCGAGCGTGCCGCCGAGACGCGCGCCGAAAGCGCGGCGCTGCAACTCGAAATCACCCAGTATCGTGCCGCCCATCGCCCGGTTACCTTGGCGGATGTTCAGCGCCAGCGCGCCGAGCGGGATTCCACCTGGCAAGCCATCAAGGCCGGCACCCGCGCCCTCGGGGAGGCCGCCACCGGCTATGAACAGGAGGTGGCCGAGACCGATGCATTGTCCGACCAGCGCCACGACAAGGCGCAGGAGGAAACAGAGCTCCAGTCGCGGCTCGACCGGCTACAACGCCAGCAGCAACACTTGGCCGAGCTCGACGCACGCGCCCTGCAGGAGCAGCGCTTGCTGACCGATCTGGAGCAGGGCTGGGACCAGCAGATGCGCTCTCTGGGCCTCCCCGGCATGCCCTTGCTGCGCATCGAGTCATGGCGTGCGGCCCGGGAGCGGGTGCTGCAGGCCGCGACAACACTCCGGGAGGCGCAAATCAGCCGCGATGACTTTCTCCGTGGGGTGAGCGGAGCCATGACGGCACTCGCCGAGGTCCTGCAATCCATTGAACCGGATGCAGCCCGTCCTGAGCTGCCCACGCTGCTGCGCCGGGCCGAGCAGATACTCGAATCGGCCCATACCGCTCGCGAGCGGCGCAAGGCCCTCGTCACCCAGCAAACCCGTGCCAGAGCAGTCCTCAACGAAGCCAGTAACCGGCGGGAGGAAGCCCGCCAGACCCTGGCGGCGTGGCAGCAGGAGCTGCGGAAAAACCTCGCCCTCGCGCATTTGCCGCCGGACGCCACGCTCGGTACGGTGCGAGGGGCGCTGGGCCTGTTCGAGGACATGAGCCGGCAGCTTGAAAAGATCCGCGAGCTCCGCGTCAACCGGATCGACCTGATGCGCCGTGATCTGGCCGATTTCGCCGCCGCGGCGCGCTCGCTGGCCGAGTACGTCGACCCCAGCCTCAGCGAACAGCCGGCGGAGCAGATTGCCCTGACGCTGGAAAGCCGGTTGAAACAGGCCATCGCGGACGAGCAGGATCGCACTCGGCTGACCCACTCCCTGGAAAACACCAAGGGCGAAGCCCAGACCGCCCGTCATCGTATCGCCGCCGCCGAGGGCAGCCTGCAACCGCTGGCCCAGCGCATGCCCAACCCGCTGGATCAGGATGCCCTGCGTGAGGCCATCGGCCGCTCCGACCGGCATCGCCACCTCACCTGCCGCCGAGACGAGCTACTGGAGCAACTCCTGCGGGAGGGCGACGGGCTGGACCGTATCACGCTGGAGGCGGAACTGTCGGGCGCCGAGGTTCAGGGTATCCCGGCCCGCTTGCTGGACATCAGGAACGAAATCGATGGACTGGTAGGCCAGCAGAACCAGTGGTCCTCGGAGCGCAGCATCGCCGAGACCGCGCTGCACCAGATCGCCGGGCAGGATGATGCCGCACGGGCGGAATCACGGCGGCAGGAAGCCTTGGCGCGGATGGGCAACGCGGTGGAGCGGTACATCCGGGTGCACACCGCCGCCAAACTGCTGCGCTGGTCCATCGAGCGTTTCCGCGAAAGCAAGCAGGGTCCCATGCTGGCACGGGCCGGCGAGATATTTAGGGGCCTGACCGCGGGCGCCCTGCAAAAACTGGTGGTCGATTATGACAGCTCCCCGCTGACGCTCTCCGGCCAACGTGCCGGCGGTGCGCTCGTGGGCATCGACGGCATGAGCGAAGGCACCCGCGACCAGCTTTACCTCGCGCTGCGTTTGGCCGCGCTGGAATTGCACCTGGAACAGACCGCACCCCTGCCGTTCATCGCCGACGATCTCTTCATCAACTACGACGACGCCCGTGCCGAAGCCGGATTCGCCGCCCTGTCAACGCTGGCCGGCCTGACCCAGGTGATCTTCCTTAGTCACCATGACCACCTGGTGCCCGTGGCCCGAGCGGTATTCGGCGAACGGCTGAATGTGGTGAATCTCGGGGCTTGAGGGCGTTGCGGCGATGGCGGGCCTCAGGCACGGACGGATCCAAGGCAGAACGGATTGATCCGAAGGGCCGGGCGCCTAAACTGTCAGCAGCTCGCGGTAGATGGCCAGCGTCTGCGCGATGACCTGCTCCACGCCGAATGCGACTTCGGCCCGGCGCCGGCCGCATTCCCCCATCCGCTGGCGCAGGGCTGAGTCTTCCAGCAACGCTCGGAGGGCCGCCGCGAGGGCGGGGACATCCCGGGCGGGTACCAGCAAGCCGTTTTCGCCGTCCGTCACCACTTCGCGGCAGCCGGGCATGTCGGTGGTGACGATGGGCCGGCCGGCGGCGGCCGCTTCCAGCAGGATCTTCGGGACACCCTCGCCGTAGTAGGAGGGCAGACAGACGATATGGCTTGCGGCCAGCACCGACGGCATGTCCGTGCGTTTGCCCCAGCACTCGACAAAGCCTGCATCGCGCCAGGCCGCCAGTTGTTCCGCCTGAATCGATGAGTGATTCTCGGGGTCGGGCTCGCCGACGATCACAAAGCGCGCCCGGACGCCCGCCGTTTGAAGGCTCTCGGCCGCGGCGACGAATTCACCGACACCCTTGTCCCATAGCAGGCGCGCCGCCAGCACGACCATAGGGATGCCGTCCGGCTCAGGGCTAGGCTGAAACCGGGCAAGATTAACCCCGGATCCCCGGATCAGGGTGACCTGTTCGGGGGTGATGGCACCGGATTCCCGCAGCAGGCGGAGATCATCGGGGTTCTGCACGATGACCCGGCCATGGCCCTTGAGCAGCCAGCGGAAGGCCAGCTTGACGAACTGCCGGAGCCATCCGGCGCGTTCCTCATCGGCAAAGATATGCCCAAGACCCGCGAAGGCATTGACGACGTGCGGCGTGCCGGCCAGTCGCGCCGCGAGGCTGCCATAGAGCACCGGTTTCATGGCGACGTTGTGGAGGATGTCCGGCTGCTCCTGCCTGAGTACCCGATACAGCCTCACGATAGCGCGCCACTCCGAGAGCGGATTTTTGCCGCCGCGTGAGAGATTGAGCGGAATCAGGCGAAGGCCGGCGGCTTCGATCGCCTCGGCGTGGCGGTTGACCCGGGCGGCGACCGCTACGTCAAAACCGGCTTCGCGCGCGGCCACCGCCAGCGGCAAACGATGCGAGCAGAAGTACCAGTCCTCGGTGACGAAGAACATCAGTTTGGGTTTTGCAGCAGGGTGCAAAGGGCTCGGCTCCCGCACTATTGGGCTTCCAGCCAGGCCTGGAACATCAGTACATCCCAGAGATAATAGGCCCAGTTGCGCCGCCCGGATTGGTGCTGGACCCATTTTTCCCGGACCAGTACCGGATTGAGAT
>JAJRDJ010000507.1 GCA_028678445.1 Methylococcaceae bacterium | reverse complement strand
GTATCGGGCAAGTCATCCAGGGCTTCTCTGGCCCTGATACGGCGGAAGGCGGCGGAAATGGCCTTGAGCCGTTCTCCCTCGATGCCGGCACGCCGCATGCCGACCAAATTGAGGCGGTAATGCTTGCCCGGCCGACCGCCCACCATCGTGAATGGCAATACATCCTTGTTGATACCGGCGAGTCCCTGCAATATCGCCAGGCTCCCAATCCGGCAAAACTGATGAACCATGACTCCACCGCCGAAAAACACCCGGTCTCCCACCTCGACATGCCCTCCGACCGTGGCACCGCTGGCAAGAATATTGCCATCGCCCAGACGGGAGTCATGGCCGACATGGGTGTTATTCATGAAATAATTGCCGGAGCCGACCCGGGTTGCTCCCCCAGCCTTGGATGCCCGGCTGATCGTTACCCCTTCACGGAACACATTGTCATCGCCAATATCGAGCGTGGTAACGCTAGCGGGATCAAACGCCAGATCCTGCGGCTGACCACCCAACACCGCCGTGGGATGAATGCGATTGTTGCGCCCCATGCGGACATGGGGATGGATGATGGCGTGCGCCTCGATAACGCACCCCTCGCCGACATGGCACGGACCTTCAATAACGGCGAAGGGGCCGACTGCAACGCCGGCGCCCAACTCGGCACCCGGGGAGATGATAGCGGTGGAGTGAATCATGACGTCGGTAAATCAATGGAAAACCAACTCTTTCAACCCCGGGGATGGCAGCGGGCATGCAAATCCTTTAGCCGTTCCTGGGCCACATGAGTATAAATCTGTGTGCTGGACAAGTCGCTATGTCCGAGCAGCATCTGGACCACCCGCAGGTCAGCCCCGTGGTTTAACAAATGCGTGGCGAACGCATGGCGCAGCGTATGCGGCGATAGCGGCTTCTGGATACCGGCCAGGTGCGCATAACGCTTAATGAGATACCAGAATGCCTGGCGTGTCATGGCCGCCCCTCGCGCCGTCACGAACAAATCCTCACTTTGCCTGACACCCAGCAACGCCGCCCGGGACGTCCTCGTGTAGCGGACTATCCATTCCTCCGCTAACTCGCCGAGGGGCACCAGCCGATCCTTGCTGCCCTTGCCCACTACCCGCACCACGCCTTGCCTTAGATTGGCCTGGCTCAGCTTCAGCCCCACCAGTTCACTAACCCGCAGCCCGGTAGCGTACAGCACTTCAAGCATGGCCCGATCGCGGCACCCCAAAACAGTCTCAGTATCCGGCGCGTGCAAGAGGGCTTCGACATCCGGCTCGGTCAAGGTCGAAGGGAGTGGCCGGCCGATCCTGGGCGGTTCGATTTTCAGTGTCGGGTCATGGATCAAGCACCCTTCACGGATCAGATAGCGATAAAACTTTTTTAAACTGGATACCCGCCGGGCCATGCTGCGGCTGTTGGCCTGTTGCCTATATTTGCTGGCAAGGTAAGCCTCGATATCGCCCGAACCAACCTCAAGAATCCCTCGCACCCGCTCCCTGGCCACCCAGTCGAAAAACTGCTGTAGATCGTTGGTATAGGCTTTCTGGGTGTTGTCGCTCAAGCCCTCCTCGATCCAGAGTGCGTCCCTGAAGCGCGCAATCAGCAGCCCAGCGGTGTCAGTCACCACCCGGTCCCTGCCTGCACATAGCCCTCATGCAGCAATAACCAGCGTTTGATTTCCATCATGGGCCCCTCCCGCTCGCCGCAATACCCCCCCAGCCCATTCGAGGCTAACACCCGATGGCAGGGGACCAGGATGGGATAGGGATTGGCCTTGCACGCGGCAGCGACCGCACGGGGTCCGCTTCCGGACGTTTCGGCGATGCTCGCATAGCTCTCCGTCTGGCCCCTCGGAATTTGGGCCACCGCGGACCAGATGCGCTGCTGAAACGGTGTGCCAACCCTTGCCAGCGGCAAGGCAAACGGTGATCTGGCATCCTCGAAATATGCTCTAAGCTGGGTTACGGCGGCCTCGAGGACGGGATCAGAATGCTGTTCCCCCACCACTTGCCAGGCATTGCAAAAAGACAGATCAATCCCAATCAAGCGACCCCGTCGTGCGGCTAACCGCATCCAGCCAAACGGCGTTTGCAGACATGCTATGGCCTCTCTATCACTCCCGATTTTCACGCCGCCACCCTGCGAAAAAGTATCGCCAATGCCCAAATGCAGAAGGGCAGCCCTTGGCTGCCCTTCTCTTCCAAATGGTTTTCCGCGGTTGAAAGCCTCGATGGATTAGATCTTTTCCTTGATACGGGCTGACTTGCCGGTACGATCACGCAGGTAGTAAAGTTTGGCCCGTCTCACATCGCCCCGGCGCTTTACCAGGATTTCCTGAACCTGCGGACTAAAGGTCTGAAACACGCGTTCCACGCCTTCGCCATGCGAGATTTTCCGAACCGTAAATGCGGAGTTATACCCCCGGTTGCGCTTGGCGATGACCACGCCTTCGTAAGCCTGCAAACGCTCGCGGTTTCCTTCCTTGACCTTGACCTGAACGACAACGGTATCACCCGGGGCAAAGTCCGGGATAACTTTGCCGGCCATCCATTCGGTTTCGAGTTGCTGAATAATATTTGACATCGTGATTCTCTTTATCTCAATACTTTCTTAGCTAAAATTTCGTGCTTAACTTCATCAAGCAAGGCTAGCTG
>JAJRDJ010000506.1 GCA_028678445.1 Methylococcaceae bacterium | reverse complement strand
TAACTTCGGCGGGTAGCCTACAGTTCTTGCGTTCTTCCATGACCTTTCTCGGTCATCAGGCTTGAAATGGCGAATTCAAGCCCTACATTACCCTCCGAACGCGATGGCAAGCATGGGTGGCGAAGTCCTCTCTCACGAGGATGCAACCGCATGGTTCGCACCATGAGTGAACAGCCTTGATGGCGCTGCCGACTCATCTCACGGAACCGCCAGGTGAAGCCAGCGTTTGGTTGTTGAGAAGGTGTTCACCTTGACATGATACGGCGTATGGCTATTATTAGCACTCGTCTTGGGTGAGTGCTAATAGCGTGATGTCCTGAATGAAAGGGTCCAACGCTATTCAAATCATCCCTGAATTCAATCTTAATGTTAGGAAGTTATAGGAGTATTCGATGAAAATTCGTCCATTGAACGACCGCGTAATCGTGAAGCGTCTGGAGGAAGAGCGTACCTCTCCGGGCGGTATCGTGATTCCCGATTCCGCTGCCGAGAAGCCGATTCGCGGTGAGATCATTGCCGCCGGCAATGGCAAGGCCCTGGATAATGGTCAGATCCGTCCGTTGGGCGTCAAGGCGGGAGACAAGGTGCTGTTCGGCAAATATGCCGGTACCGAAGTCAAGGTCGAGGGTCAGGACATCCTCGTAATGCGCGAAGACGACATCATCGCCATATTGGAAGATTAATTCTCCGTCCATTCATCTCCACTCAAAGTTAACAACATCGAAAGGTAAATCAAACATGGCAGCAAAAGACGTAAGATTTGGTGATGACGCCCGTGCCCGCATGGTGCGTGGCGTAAACGTTCTCGCTCAGGCCGTCAAGGTCACGCTGGGCCCGAAAGGTCGCAATGTGGTTCTGGAAAAGAGCTTCGGTGCCCCGACCGTGACCAAGGATGGCGTGTCCGTCGCCAAGGAAATCGAGCTTGCCGACAAGTTCGAGAACATGGGCGCGCAGCTGGTCAAGGAGGTTGCGTCAAAGACTTCCGATATCGCCGGCGACGGCACCACCACCGCCACCGTGCTCGCTCAGTCCATCCTCGTTGAGGGCCTGAAATCTGTGGCTGCGGGCTTGAATCCGATGGATCTCAAGCGCGGCATCGACAAGGCCACCACCGCCGCCGTCGAAGCCATTCGCGAATTGTCCGTGCCTTGTACGGACAGCAATGCGATCGCTCAGGTTGGCTCCATTTCCGCTAACGCTGATGAAGCCATCGGCAAGATCATTGCCGACGCGATGGATAAGGTAGGTAAGGAAGGCGTCATCACGGTTGAAGACGGTTCCGGGCTGGACAACACCCTGGACGTCGTCGAAGGCATGCAGTTTGACCGCGGTTACCTATCACCCTACTTCATCAATAACCAGCAGAGCATGAGCGCGGAACTGGAAAACCCGTTGATCCTGATCTACGAGAAGAAGGTTTCCAATATTCGTGACCTGCTCCCCGTTCTGGAAGCCGTGGCCAAGGCTGGCCGTCCGCTCCTGATCGTTGCCGAGGATGTGGAAGGCGAAGCGCTGGCGACACTGGTCGTCAACAATCTTCGCGGCATCCTGAAAGTCTCCGCCGTCAAGGCGCCGGGCTTCGGCGACCGTCGCAAGGCCATGCTGGAAGACATCGCCGTGCTAACCGGCGGCACCGTGATCGCCGAGGAAGTCGGTCTGTCGCTGGAAAAAGCCACCATCAACGACCTGGGTACTGCCAAGCGTGTACAGATTAGCAAGGATGAGACCACCATCATTGATGGCGCGGGCAGTGTTGACGCGATTCATGGCCGTATTGCCCAGATCCGCAAGCAGGTCGAGGACACCACCTCCGATTACGATCGCGAGAAGTTGCAGGAACGCCTGGCCAAGCTGGCTGGTGGCGTTGCTGTGATCAAGGTTGGCGCAGCCACCGAAGTCGAAATGAAAGAAAAGAAAGCCCGCGTGGAAGACGCGCTGCATGCGACCCGTGCCGCCGTTGAAGAAGGCATCGTGCCGGGTGGTGGCGTGGCTCTGATCCGCGCGCTGCAGAAAATCAAGGGCCTCAAGGGCGCCAATCACGATCAGGACGTCGGTATCACCATTGCCCGTCGCGCTATGGAAGAGCCGCTGCGCCAGATCGTGGCCAATGCGGGCGATGAAGCGTCGGTGGTGCTGAACAAAGTCTCCGAGGGAACCGGTAATTTTGGTTACAACGCGGCTACTGGCGAATACGGTGACATGGTTCAGTTTGGTATTCTCGATCCCGCCAAAGTTACCCGCAGCGCGCTTCAGAATGCCGCGTCGGTTGCCGGGCTGATGATCACCACCGAGGCCATGATCGCCGACGAGCCGAAGTCTGAAAACCCGATGCCGGGCGGTATGGGTGGAATGGGCGGCATGGACGGCATGATGTAAATCAGGCTTTCCCTGCTTCTCCTGGGCATCCGGATTCCAAGCCGGACGCGCCCGCCGGGCAAGAAATGAAAAGCCTCGTCAAGACTGGCGGGGCTTTTTCACGTGTACCCCTTGGCTAGCGGGGAGCCTGGTACTTGATGTTGGGGGTAAGCAAACAGAGTGGGTCAAAAAGGGAGCGCTAAGCTTCGCAATGCCTGGAAGCAGCGGTTAACGTGGATTTTGCGCGGGTGTCGGGGTAACTTGCGGATTTCCATCAAAGCCTGGACGGATTCCGTGGGGCTTGATGAGTCCCGTGCCAAAAGCAATCAGCAGCAATACAAAGAGCCCTATCGACAGTCCAATACGGACGGTGAGCGCGTGGACGGTGCGCGGAGAGCGTTCCCTGTCCTTGAATAAAAAATAGAGTGCCGAGCCAAGGCTGCCGACAATGACGAGGAGCACCAACACGATCAGAATTTTCAAATTCGGCCTGTACAGTGATATGGAGCAAGGTTCTGGGGTAAGTCAGTCACCCAGGGGAGGGCGAGTTGCGGAATTATAGCTTCAAACCCTCTCTGAGGGCCGGGCTGCTCTTTGGGAGCATCTTCCCGTTGTTCGTGAGTCTAGGCATCTGGCAGCTTCAGCGTGCCGAGGAGAAATCCGCAATCAACGCGCTGCGGGCGTCACGGATCCAGGAACCCAGCATGCGGCTGGGCCCGGGAGCGCCGCCAGACCTCGAAGCGATGCGTTACCGCCCCATCTTTGCTGAAGGTGAATACGATACAGCCCATCAATTTCTGCTCGACAACCAGATGCAGGGGCAGATGCCGGGCTACCACGTGCTGACCCCGTTGCGGCTGGCGGGCAGCGGTCAGGCCATTCTGGTGAACCGGGGCTGGGTTCCCCAGGGACCCAGCCGTGCGGCCTTGCCGTATATCGGGCTCGGGACTTCGGGCAAACTTCGCGTGCAGGGAAAGCTGGATTACCTGCATCGAGTCGGCTTCC
>JAJRDJ010000505.1 GCA_028678445.1 Methylococcaceae bacterium | reverse complement strand
TGCTCGGCATAGCCCGTGATGCGGCACAGCGCGGAGTTGACGTAGATATTGGGGAAATTGGGCTGGCTGGCATCCGCGATGGCAATCCCGACGCTGGCCGCCTCGATGGCGCGTTCACGCAGCCGCACGGCATCCTCCGTGCGCTTGCGCTCGGTAATATCGAGATCCATGCCGCGCCACTTGATCACTTCACCCCGCTCGTTCATCAGTGGGGTACCGGTCGACTCGGTATACACCTCGTGTCCATCGCGATGCCGGTAATGATAGACCAGTTTATGGAACGGTTTGGTGATATGTTCCGTGGCGGGCAGTGACTCGAACCATAGTTTGCGGTCCTCATCGGTGAGCAGTTCCAGGTAATGCTTGCCGACGATCTCCTCCGGCCGAAACCCGAGAATATCCTCGACGGCGTCGCTGCTGAAGGTGTAATGGCCGGAGGCATCCTGTTCCCAGAGCCATTCGCCGACCATGCGGGCCACTTCCCGGAAACGGCTTTCGCTTTCCGCCAGGGCCTGCTGATCCAGTTTCTGCTGGGTGACGTCCTGCAGCCGGCCGAGCATCCGGATCGCCACGCCATGTTCATCACAAATCGGCGAGAAGGTCACGGATGCCCAGTAAGTCTCTCCGGACTTTTTATGATCCTTGACTTCGCCCTGCCACTGGCGCACCGCAAGCAATCGCCAGCAAAGCGGCGCGTTGTGCGCGATGGAGGCCATTACCGAGCCGCTAGAAAGCAGGTTATGCCCCAGGACTTCCTCGGCCCTATAACCGGTCAGCCGGGAAAAGCCCTCGTTGATATATTCGATATCTCCAGTCAGGTTCGTGATCACGATGCCGGCGGGTGCCTGCTCGACGGCATTGGAGAGCAACGCGAGCTTTTCCTCTACCTGACGACGCGGTCCGAGATCATGGAGGATACCGACAAAGCGCTGCGGGCCTGCCTGTCCCAGATCACCAATGGAGAGATAGACTGGAAATACCTTCCCGTCCTTACGCTTCGCCAATACTTCCCGGCCCGCACCGATGATCTTTCCAACCCCCGTCCGGCAATACTCACGTAGATAACGATCGTGCCGCTCGCTTTCGGGCGACGGCATGAGCAAGCTGATATTCTGCCCGATCAGCTCCTGCCTGGAGTATTGGAACAGTGTTTCGACGGCGGGATTGACGAGTTGAATGATCCCGTGCTCGTCGATGACGATGACACTGTCCGTGATGGTATCGACAATGGCGCGGAAGTGCGATTCTATGTCGCAGACTGCACCCGGGGTTTCGGTCAGCGCATCGATGCTCAGCAGCCAATGCCACTCGCCGCCGGGCTTCGGGTTTTCCCGGAGACGGAACGCCAGCGGGAGGATTTGCCCGTCCGGCAGGCGCCAGGTCGCTGTTCCTGTGGTCTTCTGGCCAGCGCCACTTTCAGCGGGTTGAACCGTACCGCTCAGATCCTGGACACAGAGTCCCAGCTCAGCCAGGAAATCCTTGCCCTGTAGTTTGTCTTCAGTGATTTGCAGGAGCAGTCCCGCGCCCTCGCTCATGGCCAGCAGGTGGCCTTGCGCATCCAGGAGGCAAACGGGACTACGGCAGTCCGCCAATAGGGCCAGCGCCAGGTCATTTAGCTCGCTCAAGGCTGGCCTCGCAGGAAAGGCAGCTGTATTTTCATGGGGATCGATAAAGCGTTAATGGCCAACGCTTCCTGTCTTAGCGGGTGAATGAGTCAGTATCCCGGATTCCGCGAAGCAACAGGCACGGGTGGAACCGGCGCATTTAGAGGATTTGGCATCCTGGGATTTCTGCTCATGTCAAAAAACGGGCCATAGCTCGTGTCCTTGGTGAACTCCTGCCAGACAAAAGTCGGGTGAGTGATCGGCTGCGAGGGCACAGGGAAAGTCAGAAAATCCACCGCGCCCGCCAGCAGACGGCCAACGCTATGCAGGGTGCCCTTCAGGACGCCGCCGGTAACGCCCAGGAGGACATTGGCCTCATTCGAGGTGTTGATCATGTTCTTGGGGATTTCGGCAATGCCGAACGACATATTGGTGAGACCTGAAGCCAGCTTGGTGCGCACCGTTTCGCCATAGGTCTCCTCGGCCATCACCGGCGGAAAGGACCAGAGGATGAGCGTCGCGAGGGTCAGGTTTTGAATCAGCTTGGTCACGAATTACCTTCATGCGTTTACAGGGTTAATGTCCAGCTCGGTCCGGCGGCACGGTAGGCGGCAATCGTTCCGCTGGTTCACGGGCTTGCTGTCTTGGCGGGCTTGATCATTTCGGAAAAGTCACGCAGATTATCCCTTATTTTTATCCCGGAATAACGGAGTACTTTATGACCCACGAAGAGCAGCGGCTGCTGACCATCTTTTTGGACGAGTTGGGAAAAGTCAGGGACGTGGCGAAAGATCCCGCTGCGGAAGCGCTGATCAAGGCGGCGGGCACGGCGCAGCCCGATGCCATGTATTTGCTGGTACAGCGTTGCCTGCTGCAGGATCAGGCCTTGAATGCGGCCCGCTCCCGCATCGAGGATCTGCAGCAACAGCTCGAACGGGAAAAATCTCAGCCGCCAGGCGCTGCGGGTGGATTTCTCGGCGATAACCCCTGGGGCCGCCCGGCAGCTCCCGCCCCGGCCAGCGGGCCGGGGCCGTTGGTACAGTCCGGCCCGCTGGTCCCGCCCGGTCTGGCTGCCGCCAGCCCGTTTTCCGGGTTTCTGGGGAATGCCGTTGCGACCGCCGCCGGGGTTGCGGGCGGTGCCTTCCTGTTCCATGGCATCGAGAATCTGCTGCACTCGTCACATCACGACCCGGGTCTAACCGACTCATTGACATCTTCAGGGCATCCCGCCGGGGACTTGGCCAGT
>JAJRDJ010000092.1 GCA_028678445.1 Methylococcaceae bacterium | reverse complement strand
TGTTGATTTCTCCATATTTGTTGGTGATGAGGAATTGGATTCTACAGCAAGCCCCGGGGAGGCCAAGAATTCGCCCCCTTGGACTATTGAATTAATCAATACCCGACAGCATCAGGCTATATTTCGATTCGATAGCTTTCTTGAGAGCGACAGCCGGAAGGCCGGTGAAAATGTTTTCTGGCTTGCCCAGCCAACCGATGCCATCGGACAATCCGAGGCTGACAAAATACCCCTGCTCGGTATAGTCATAGACTCTCATTGCACTATTCGGGATACCTTCACGCAGCACGTTTTCGGCGACGGTTTTCCCTTTTCTGATGGCAACCTGGGCGGATGGGGTATTGGCGCAGGGCGCGGTGAAATGGGCGCAGTCGCCTGCCGCGAAAATCCGATTGAGGGTTTCGCCGTTGGCGATAACCTGACCGAAGGCATTGGTTTGGACCTGAAACGGATTCGGTTTTACGCCCATGAACAGCAAACTGAGCCCGGAAGGCAGTTTGAAGGCTTCCCCCGTCTCCCGATGCGACAGGACAATCGAATCTTCTGTCTGGCATTTGAACGCTGCATTGGGAAAATAATCGATGCCCTCGTCTAGCAAACGCTCAAGCACATAGTCATGGAATCGCTGGGGAAACTGGCCAAGGATGCGGGATTCATAGTTAATGAGGCGCAACTGGCAAGCCTTGCCTGATTTTCGCTTCAAAAGGTGAGACAACTCGAACAAAAACTGTATCCCGGTGGCGCCGGCGCCGACTACGGAAATTGCCGCCCTTTCGCGCATACCCGCCTCTTGAATAACGGCCTGACCCTGGTTGAGGCAAAAATCGTCCACAGTAAGACTGTGCTCTGATTTTTCGGGCGTAAGCGACTTGGCGCCAGTCGCCAGGATCAAATAGTCGAAGGGAATTGCCGTGGTCCCCAAGCGGAGGGTCTGCCGCTGTTGCCAACACGGCAGGTTTTCTGGATTGAATCTCAACTTGCCCTGGATGAAGCGGAAGCCGAATCGCTTGGCCAGCTCCGCATAGGGCACGCAGATTCGCCCGAGGGAATACCGCAGGGTTTCATGGAGCAGGGTGATTTTGATGTGGGCTTTACGTGGGGCAATCAGCGTGACATGGCATTCCGGGGCTTGCTTGGCCAGGCTGTTGACGGCGGCCATTGCGGCGTAACCCCCGCCGAGAATAACGATACGGCGAGCTTGGCTGGTTTTGGAAATGGCTTGAGTGGGCATGGACCTGTGGGGGGTGGAGTGGTTGGGTGTTTGCCGGACATGTCGCCCATAAGGATGTAAGTCTGCCGATTGCCTTGCACAAACCTGACAACCTTAGCAGGGTGTCGCTCAAGGTGAGAGGTCGATCATCGCTCCTGTTGTTCGGCAAGGATTGCGCTCCGCCCTACCCATCCCAGCCGCTCCCTTCGGGGTTATTCCAGCACCGCCTTTCGGTTCAGCGCAATCAGTTCCTTGAAGGTCTCGTTGTCGAGATGGGTGAGCCAGGATTCGTCGTTGCCGACGATGAGAGAGGCGACCTGTTTCTTTTCCTCGATCAGCCGGTCGATGCGTTCTTCCAGCGTGCCGAGGGTGATGAACTTGTGGACGAAGACATTCTTGCGCTGGCCAATACGGAAGGCGCGGTCGGTGGCCTGATCCTCCACCGCCGGGTTCCACCAGCGGTCGAAATGAAAGACGTGGTTGGCCTTGGTCAGGGTGATGCCGACGCCACCGGCGCGGAGCGATAACAGGAACACGCCGGGTCCGGTTTCCGGGTCCTGGAATTCGGCGATCATGCGCTCGCGCTTCGCGGCCGGCACGCCGCCGTGCAGATAGAACACAGGGCAATCGAGCTGCTCCCGCAGATGCTTTTCGAGCTGGCCGCCGATCTCGGCGAACTGGGTGAACACGAGCGCGCTTTCGCCCTCGCCGATGACATCGCCGAGCATGTCGCAAAGCCGCTCCAGCTTGGGCGAGCGGTCGCCGGCGAAGACGCTGCCATCGTG
Source organism: Methylococcaceae bacterium (assembly GCA_028678445.1). Lineage (GTDB taxonomy): Bacteria > Pseudomonadota > Gammaproteobacteria > Methylococcales > Methylococcaceae > UBA6136. The sequence continues at coordinate 3,818 of JAJRDJ010000092.1, read as the reverse complement.
CAGGAACTGCGACGGATGATTGCAGATCTGTTTGAGCCGGGTCAGCGTGGATAGGATGAGTCCCTGGCGATGGATGCCGTCCGCCTCCCCCAGCCGCTGCTCGACCTCCCGCACCACGGCCTCGTACAGCGAGGCCTGCTCCTTGCCGAGATTGCAGTACTGGCGGTTTTCCAGCTTGTCCGGCAGATCGCGGATGATGTCGGGATCGGTCTTGACCCGGCGCAGCACGAAGGGTTCGATCAGGCGTTTGAGCATCTCGGCGCGGCGCGGGTCGTTGTCCCGCTGGATGGGCAGCTCGTACCGCTGGCGGAACTGGGATTGCTTGCCGAGATAGCCGGGGTTGAGGAAGTTGAAGATGGACCAGAGATCCAGCAGGCGGTTTTCGACCGGCGTGCCGGTCAGGGCCAGCCGGTGATCGGCGGTCAGCTTGAGCACCGCCTTGCTCTGCGCGGAGGCGGGGTTCTTGATGTTCTGCGCTTCGTCCAGCACCACTCGCCGCCAGCGGATCACTGAGAGAATTTTTTCGTCTCGCCGCGCCAGCGCGTAGGACGTGATGACGACATCGTAATCCAGGCAGGCCTTTTCGAAGCCTTCGGCATCGCGCAGCCTTACCGTGCCATGATGTATGAAGGCACTGAGGCTCGGAGTGAAACGCTCGATCTCTTTCTTCCAGTTGCCGATCACCGAGGTGGGCGCGACCAGCAGGGTGGGCCGCAGCCGGGTGGCTCCGCTGCGTTCATGGATCAGCCGGGCGAGTACCTGCACCGTCTTGCCCAGGCCCATGTCATCGGCCAGACAGCCATTCAGGCCCAGTCCTTCGAGGAAAGCAATCCAGGCCAGCCCCCGTTTCTGGTAATCACGGAGCAGTGCCTCAAGACCGGGCGGGTTGTCGGCGGGTTCGAGCTGGCTGTGATCGCACAGTTTGCCGAGCATTTCGGCAAGGGCATGGCGCGGCTCGATCTCGAAAAATTCCGCGTCTTCCGCCGACTTTCGCATCAGGTCGGGGAGGCTCATGCCGGTTTCATCATGGCGATGGCGGCGCCAGAATTCCAGCATCTCGCGCATTTTCTCCCGGTCCAGCGCCAGCCAGCGCCCACGGAACCGGACCAGCGGCGATTTGCTCTCGACCAGTTTCGACCATTCCGCTTCGTCCACTACCTCCTCGCCCAGCGCCAGGTCATAGCGGTAGGCAATCAGATTCTGCAAATCCATGGCATTGCGCCGGTTGGCGCCGGAGGGAGAAGGCCCGCCGGCCTGCAGGCGAATCTTGGCCCGCCGACGCCCCTGCGGCGTCCACCAGGAGGGTACCAGTACGATGAAGCCGGCATCCTCCAGCACCCAGGCGTCTTCCTGCAAAAAGCCGAAGGCGTCGTCCAGAGTCAACTCGATACCCCAGGGCTGAGCTTCGTCCAGCCCTTCCCAGAGCGGGCCGTAAATGCGCGCCGCCTGGCCCAGCGCCAACAACAGGTTCTGGTCAAAGCTGGCACCGCACAGGGCGCTGAAGGATTGCCGGGTTGCCTCATCCAGTTCCCAGTAGCGGGCCAGGGTGATTTGCAGGGATGGGTCCTTGCGCGGCGCCACCAGCATGTTCAGCCGCCAGGGATCGCGCTCGGTCTCTGCTTCCCGCAACTGAAACAGCAGGGTGAAGCCCGCCTCGCCGCGCCGGCCCGCCAGCTTGCGGCGCCAGGCTTGCCAGTGCTGGTAGATGGCCAGGCCTTCATCGGCTTTCCAGGGATGGCGGGACTGGAGTTCCTGGCGGGCCGCGTCGACCAGGGTACCGCGGATCCGCCGCTCGATTTTCACCGAGGATGAGCCATGGGCGACGATGCGCTGCACCAGCACCTCGGCGCAGTGTCGGAGGAGGCTGGTCTTTTCGTACAGCCGGTCAGGCAGAACGGCGCAGGCATCGGGCATGAGCAGGGTGGCTTCGCGTAGCAGTTGCTCGTACTCGTCGGCCACGATTTCCCAGCCGCCATGGAGTTCATAACCGCCGGCGCTCATGGCCCGGTAGACAAGGGAGGGAATGTAACGGTCCCGCTGAATGACCCGTTTGAGCGACTGCGTGTAGTAATGCCAGAATAAGAGATCGCTGCCCGGCCGGATGTCCGGGCCATGACACATGACCAGAAACCGCAACTCGCCTAGTTGCGGGATGGGCCGGACCTGGCGGTAGGCATCCACCTCGAAGACTTCCAGCGGGGCAGGCGGCCGGTCTTCGTCGACCCCGTGCTCGAATTCCGGCGCCGGTAGCGGCGCGCCATCCATGCTGGGCAGAACGATGCGCTGGGGAGCAAAATTGAAGCGCCGTTCGTAAGCAGAAATCGAGAGGCCCAGCACTGCCTCGAGGAAGGCGACAAGTTCCGCCTTGGGCAGATGCCGGGGATGCCGGTGTGATGGCAGACCGCGGCGCACGGACAAGTCCTCCACCCATAGCCACACATCGCCTGCCTGAATGAAGGCGTCGGTGGACTCGGGTATCCATGAGCAATGCAGGACTTTCATGTCGCGAGTTTCAAGCGGCTCAAAATCCGGCTATTGTAGTCCCTTACCGGGTGACGCGAGCGGCGGCTTTCCCGGACGACCCGGCGGTGGGCGCAAGCACGCACAAGTCGTTTACCCTAGTTTACCGCGCTGCGGATACGCAAGACTCGGACTCTTTCCAACGCACTGAAGAGAACTTTATATGACCCCAATGATCGACCCGACCGCCGACCGGGCTCACCGGTTTTCAATCCCAAAGTCTTACGGACTGACCCTGGCCCTCCTGCTGCTGCAAATCGGTTGCGCGGCCAACACGCCTGCCGAGGCGGTGAGCCAGAAAACCGGGCCTTACTATCAGGATGCCCAATTGTGCCGCGCCCGGAACCCGGCGAAAAATCTGGCGGCGGGCGCCGATCCCGCGGCGAACCTCAACACCTCGGGTTATCTCAAGTGCATGAATCAGCTCGGCTATCAACAGGATGCCAAAACCGATCCCCTTTTGGTGGCCCTGAAAAAATGCCAGCAGCAAGGCACCGCCACGGTGTCGGCCCGCGGGGCGACCACGGTGAAACCGCCGAGCCCTACTGCCGTGCGTACCTGCCTGAAACAGCGCGGCTTCCCCAGTGCCGGCAAACCACCCGCTCCTGCCGACACGTCAGCCCATACAACCCCACCAGCCAGCGCCGGATCGGCGGCTCCAGCCGCCACCCTCAAGAGACCGGCAAACAGCACGAAAAAATCGGCGTCGGCCAAGGATTCCAAGGAGCGTGTCCAGACCATATATATTCCAAGAAAAGCGCCATCTGCCCAGTGAGCCATGCCCGTGTTGCGTCAAACGCGAGGGCGCGATATCTGGCGTCCGCGGCGGAGGAGCGCCGAATATTCAAGCCTTTCCGGAGTCGCCAGCCAGGGGATCAAACCTGCGGGGCATTGCTATGGAAGCGCAGCCGTTATCGGCCTGTGACGACTACATCGATCGACCGTGAGGGGTACTACTGTTGAACCAACTCGTTCATGCTTCGAGAAGCACAGCACGAACGACTCGATTTCAGGTTTACTGATCTCGCGGGAAACAAGGTTGACACAAATTCTGCGTAACCCTTGGTCAGCATCGAGTAACTCCGCCGAGCCAGACTATGGGCGGCGGCGGTCAGAGCGTTGCGCTTGCCCATGTCTGAACACATCCGGCCCGAGACGTTCTTGACGTTCCGGCCTTGACCAGGAGCACCCTGAAGCCGCGCCGGCCCAGGGGTTCGTAATACGGAGTCGAGTACCCGCCGGTGGACTCCATCGCCACCGTACCCACGCCGCAGATGGCCAACGCGTTAGGTCGGTGG
>JAJRDJ010000504.1 GCA_028678445.1 Methylococcaceae bacterium | reverse complement strand
GTATTTGGCCTGTTGGTATCGCTGGTATTGACGGGTCTGCTCGCGTCCCGTGTCTGGATTGCACCGAACCAGGCCGCGGGGCTGACCGCCACTCAACGCCGGCTGCGCTTCGGTCTGATGTTGCTGATTGCCGCCATTCCGTTATCGGCCATCCTGGGCTATGTGGCCCTGTCCCGTCTCCTGGCGACTCACTGGGTGCTGACCGCGGGCCTCCTCGCCCTGCTGGCCCTGCTGTGGCGGGTGGGCCAGGAACTGGTCACCCAGATGATCAGTGCCGATTCCACCCCGGGACGCTACCTCCGCCAGCAACTGACTCTCACCGACGAGGGTGCCGAGATGCTCGGGTTTTGGGGGATCGTCACGCTCAAGACCGCCATCGGTATCGCCGGAGCGATGGCGCTGCTGCTCCTCTGGAGCCTGGACCGCAAGGACGTCCTGCTCTGGATCGAGGACACGTTTTACGGGTTCAAACTGGGCGGAATCCATATTTCCCCAGCGGGGATCCTCCTGGGGCTGTTGCTCTTCACCGTGCTGCTGACCGCGACCCGGCTGGTGCAGCGGACCCTGGACCGGCGGATTTTCCCGCGCACCCGGCTCGACAGCGGCCTGCGCCATTCCATTCGCTCATCGGTCGGCTACGCCGGCTTTGCCCTCGCCGCCATACTCGGCATCTCGACGATGGGCATCGACCTTTCCAGCCTCGCCCTCATCGCCGGCGCGTTGTCGGTGGGCATCGGCTTCGGTCTGCAGAACATCGTCAACAACTTCGTGTCGGGACTGATTCTGCTCGTCGAGCGGCCCATCAAGGCGGGCGACTGGGTCGTGGTCGGCGAGCATCAGGGCTACGTGCGACAGATCAGCGTGCGCGCCACGGAAATCACCACCTTCGACCGGGCCTCGGTGTTCATCCCCAATTCCAGCCTGATCTCGGGCGCGGTGATGAACCGCACCTATGCCGACAAGATAGGGCGCGTGGTGCTGCCGATTGGTATCGCCTATGATTCGGATCCCGTCGAGGCTCGGGAGGTACTGCTGGAAATCGCCGGGGGAAACCCGGATATCCGTGTCAACCCGGCACCGGCGGTACTGATGCGCGGTTTTGGCGACAATGCCCTCAATCTTGAACTGATCGCCTTTGTCCACGATGTCGACAAGGTCAGAGCGGTGACCAGCGACCTCTGCTTCGCCATCCATGCCGCCTTCAGTCAACACGGTATCCGTATCCCCTATCCCCAGCGGGAATTGCGGCTGACCCTGGATGATGAGCAGTTGCGAAGGGTGTTGGGGGGGCGGGAACCCCCACCAAAACCGAAGCCAGCCGCCAGCGCCGAGGCGCAGCCGAAGCGGAATGTACCGGTGTGACGTCTGGCCATCGCGAACCAAAACCGGCGCGTGCTTACCGATCCGAATGCCCCAGGTGTCTATCCGGTGCAATCAGGTCGCGGACCCGTTGCTTGAGCTCCTTGGCCTCCGGAAAGCGCCCCTCGGTCTTGCGCGACCACAGCAAGTGATCGCCGAGCCGCGCTTCGAAGATCCCGCCCGTGCCGGGGATCAGCGTCACGCCGCCCAATTCCTCTTCGAAGGTAGTCAGCAGCTCCTGCGCCAGCCAGGCGGCGCGCAGCAGCCAGTGGCATTGGGTGCAGTACTCGAGTTCGATGCGGGGTTTCTCATTCATGCTCGGATCAGGTTTCTGTCGTCCCGGCTACCGAGCCGGGACGGCTCAATGGACGGGACTCATGCCGGGGGCAATGCCTGCCAGAGTAGCTTGCCGCCGGCTAGCGCGATGACCAGGGCCAGGAACAGCCGTAGCCTCGCCGTGGGCCAGCGGTGGGCGAGGTGGGCGCCGAACGGCGCTAACGGCACGCTGGTAAGGATGATGCCGGCCAGCGCGGGCAGATAAATGTAACCGAAACTCCAGGCCGGCAACGTGGCGTTGTGCCAGCCCAGGGCGATATAGGTGGCGGTTCCAGCCACGGCGATGGGAAAGCCACAGGCGGAGGAAATGGCCACGGCCTCCCGGATAGGGTAGCCGCGCCGGGCCAGAAACGGTACGCTCAGGGTGCCGCCACCGATGCCGAGAATGGACGACAGCGCGCCGATGGCCGCCCCCGCCCCGCCAAACCGCCGATAGTCCGGAGCTTCCTCGTGGCGGCGCTCCCGGGGCGGCTTCAGCAGCATGCGCAGTGACACATAGAGCAGAAAGCAGGCGAAGATCAGCTTGAACCAGCGGGCCGGCAAGAGGTCCGCGACCACCGAGCCAAAGACCGCGCCGATCACGATGCCGGGCACCAGTTTTTTTACCGCCAGCCAGTCCACCGCGCCCCGCCGGTGATGGGCGGACGCCGCCGAAATCGAGGTAACGACGATGGTGGCCAGCGACGTCGCCACGGCCATGATCATGATCGCTTCGGCGGGAAACCCCCGGAGCGAGAAATACCAGACCAGGAACGGCACAATGACAATGCCGCCGCCAATCCCCAGCAGGCCGGACAGAATCCCGGCCAGACAGCCAAAGCCCAGATACAGAGCCAGTTCCTCGAACATTTTCCCCCGTAAGTACGGACTCGCCGCAGGTAGAATACCCGCTCATGCTATCAGGAACCCGCTGCGAACCAACGTGAAAATCTATCTTGTGGGCGGCGCCGTCCGCGATGCCTTGCTGGGCAGACCCATCCGGGAGCGTGACTGGGTGGTGGTGGGCGCCACGGCCGAAGCCTTGCTCGCGCGAAATTTCAAACCGGTGGGCAAGGACTTTCCGGTCTTCCTGCACCCTGAAACCAAGGACGAGTACGCCCTCGCCCGCACCGAACGCAAAACCGCGCCCGGTTACCACGGCTTCGTCATGCATGCCGAACCTGATGTGACGCTGGAGCAGGATCTGTTGCGGCGCGACCTGACCATCAACGCCATGGCCCGGGATGAGCACGGCCGGCTGATCGACCCCTATGGTGGCCTGCGCGATCTCGAAGCACGTCGGCTGCGGCATGTGTCGACCGCGTTCAGCGAAGACCCGGTGCGGATCCTGCGGCTGGCCAGGTTCGCGGCGCGGTTTGCCCCGCTGGGTTTCCGGGTGGCGGATGAGACGCTGGTGCTGATGCGCGACATGGTGACGGCGGGCGAGGTGGATGCCCTGGTGCCGGAGCGCGTCTTTGCCGAGCTGTCCAAGGCGCTGACGGAGGAAACGCCCAGTGTCTTCTTCGAGGTGCTGCGGACTTGTGGCGCCCTCGCCCGGCTGTTTCCGGAAATCGAAGCGCTGTTTGGGGTGCCGCAACCCCCGGTGCATCATCCCGAAATCGATACCGGCGTCCATACCCTGATGGTGCTGGATCAGGCCGCGAAACTATCACCCGATCCGGTGGTGCGGTTCGCGGCCCTGACCCACGATCTGGGCAAGGCGCTGACCGACCCTCTGAACTGGCCGAGGCACCATGGCCATGAAAAACTGGGGTTACCGGCACTGGAGCGACTCTGTACTCGGCTCAAGGTGCCCAATACGCACCGCAAGCTGGCGGAGAAGGTCATGCGCTACCACGGCCATGCCCATCGAGCGCTGGAGCTGCGCCCGGGCACGCTGGTGGATCTTTTCCAGCGGCTCGATGCCTACCGGCAGCAAGACGTGCTCGAGCCGTTCCTGCTGGCCTGCGAGGCCGACGCACGGGGGCGCACCGGTTTCGAGCAGCGCGCTTACCCACAGGCCGACAGGCTCAGAAACGCGCATCGGGCGGCGCTAGCCGTCTCCGTGCAGCCCCTGCTGGAGCAAGGCTACCGGGGCGTGGAACTGGGCCAGGCGCTGCGGCTCGAGCGAATCAGGCGGGTCAGGGCGGAGGCAGACGGATTCATGAGCCACCGATAACCGGCCCGGCTTCAGTGATCCTATTGCGGCTACTCGGCTACGTCCACACCGCCGAGAGTCTGCCTATCTATCTTTGGTGTGCGGAAAATGTGAGGCATCAAGCGTTTCCCAGAACGACACATGCCTCTGGAGTCCGACCGCAGTCTGCGGATGACTTGCGGAATTCAAATTCATACGCATTTACCCTGAAAAGCAGAAAAGCCCGGCGGAATGCCATTCGGCATCCCCCGGGCTTTCGTGGACACTATGGCCGGGATGGTCAGGTAATCACGGTAGGCTCGGCCATACTGGAACGCTTTTTCACCTCACCCAGCTGTTCCGCCAGATCGATCAGATCCTTGAGCGCGATTTGCGGGTCTTGCCCATGCTGGGCGGGATTCTGCTCATAGCGCTCCAGATAAATGCGCAGCGTCGCGCCCTCGGTGCCTGTGCCGGAGAGCCGGAACACGATTCGCGAACCATTCTCGAAAATGATGCGGATGCCCTGGTTGGGGCTGACGCTACTGTCCACCGGGTCGGTGTAGCTAAAATCGTCGGCCTGGCTGACGGTGTTGTCTCCGAAACCCTGCCCCACCAGCCCGGTGAGTTGCTCGCGCAAATGCGCCATGATGCCGTCGCCGACGATGAGCGGCATGCCTTCATAATCGTGCCGCGAGTAATAATCCCGGCCGTACTTGCCCCAGTGCTCCCGCACAATGTCCGCGACCGACTCCTTGCGCACGGCCAGCAGGTTGAGCCAGGCCAGCACGGCCCAGAGGCCATCCTTTTCCCGGACGTGGTCGGAACCCGTGCCGAAACTCTCCTCGCCGCAGAGGGTGATCTTCCCCGCGTCCAGCAGATT
>JAJRDJ010000091.1 GCA_028678445.1 Methylococcaceae bacterium | reverse complement strand
TCCAGTTGGCCCCAGCACAGCAGATTGACGGGGAGGTGGTGATGCGCTGCCAGCCTCAGGACGCGATTGGTGGCCGCATTTGCCGGATCCAGGAAATCGCCGCCGATACAGATCATGCGGATACCTACCGCACCCGTTGTCGCCTTCCAGTCCGAAATGATGTCGGAGATGTCGAGCGCGCGCGGGTCCACCGGTTTGACCAGCCCGAATCGACCGGGATACCGGGCAAACACTTCCAGTATGTAACTTGCGTCGAATTTGTAGGGCGTATAGGCGGACACCAGGATCGCACCGTCGACGCCGACCGCGTCCATGGCCTTGACCATGTCGTCGCCCGTCACCTCCGCCGCACCCGGCATCAACGCGTGCCATGGCCGCTCCGGCCGGTCACGCTCGTAGGCATGCACCTGCGCGTCGAGTGTCAACACGGGCGCGGGCCTCAGGAGCCCGGCGCACCGGAATGTTCCGCACCCATGCCGGAAAAGCCGATACAGTAACCGCCATCGACCGGCAACAGCGCGCCGGTGGTGTAGGAACTTTCGTCGCTGGCGAGGAACAGGGCGGCGGCGGCGATTTCGCTGGCAAGGCCCCAGCGGTCCATGGGGATACCCGCCAGCCGGAACCCGCCAGCCGGCGGTTCCGGCATGGTCTTCGACTGCTCGACGAGACCCGTCCAGATGGTACCGGGCACCACGGCATTGACGCGTATATTGTGCTTGGCGTAATCCAGTGCCGCGGTCCTGGTCAACTGGTTTACCCCGGCCTTGGCCGCGCCGTAGATCGAGTGATGCTTCCAGCCGACCACGCCTGAGGCGGAGGTGGTATTCACGATGGCACCGCCACCGGTTTTCAGCATCGAGATGATGCCGTATTTCATGCCGAAGAATACGCCTTTGATATTGGTGGCGTGCACGCGGTCCCAATTCTCGGTGGTCTGCTCGTGCAGGGGCGCCATGCCGCCGCCGAAACCGGCGTTGTTGCAGAGCACGTCGAGACGGCCAAAAGCGTCTTCCGCCGCCTTGATCATGAGCCGCACATCCTCCTCGCTGGAGACGTCGCAATGAACCGCCACGGCGCCGTTGCCGATCGCCGCAGCAACTGCCTTCTCGTTGCCGCTGATGTCGGCCAGCACCAGTCTGGCGCCTTCTGCGGCGAAGCGCTCTGCCATCGCCTTGCCCATGCCCGACCCCGCGCCGGTAATAATGCAGCTCTTGCCTTGCAGCCGTCCTGCCATGATGGTTACCTCCTGCCGGCCTCAGGCCGTGGTATCGATAGTCGGGCGAACGGAGATCTCGGAAATATTCACCCGGCGCGGCAGCGACAGCATGAACACAACCGTCTCGCCGATTTCCGCAGGCAGTACCGCGCCCTCCTTGCTGACATGGGCCCGTATGGCAGTGCGCCATTGCGGGTTCGAGATATTCTCGGCCACCTCCGTCGTGGTGGCGCCGGGCATCAGCACGCTGACGCGGATGGTGCGATCACCCAGCTCCTGGCGCATGCCGTCGGTCATGGAATTGACCGCGTGCTTGCTGGCCGAGTAGGCGCTGGTCATCGGCCCGCCCTTGCGCCCGGCCAGCGAGGAGATATTGACGATGTCGCCGCCGCCCTGGGCCAGCATGTGCGCAACGGCCGCCTTGCAGCAATACAGTGTGGCGAACAGGTTGATGTCCACCACCCGGCGATATTCCTCCAGGTCACAGTTCTCTATCCCGCCGGCCTGCATGATGCCTGCCGAATTGATCAGGATGTCTATGCGACCGAGCCGCGCGACGGTGTCTTCCACTGCCTTGATGGCCTCGGCCTCGACCGTCATGTCGCCAGGCAGTGCCAGCGCCTTGCCACCGGCCGCCTCGATGCGCTTCACCAGCGCCTCGAGCCGGTCAATCCGTCGCGCAGAGACCGCAACGATGGCGCCCGCACTGGCCAGCGCGATGGCAATGCCCTCACCGATACCGGACGATGCGCCGGTGACCAGAGCAATTTTCCCTTCGAGTCCTGACTTCATGGTGGATGACTCTCCTGCGGGTTTATCAGGTCGCTATACCGTCATGCACCGCGATGTTACACGAAAAGGCGGGTACGGCCAGACCCCGGCCGGCAAACATTAGTGCTGCTCGACAGTTGGCGTTACCATGATGGCCAGCCAGCGCCGACACTCGTCGCCGGCACTACACTTTCACGCCACTCGCCAGCCGGAGAGCCAACCATGATCGATCCCAACGCAACGCACACTGGCAAAACCGCCCACAGCCCGCTGACCGAACGCGTGCTGCAATTCATGGACATCATGGAAGGGCTGGTAGAACGCGGTAAAACCTCCGCCGATGTCATTCCCGCCGACTGGGACGCACTGGCAACACTGGTCGATGTCAACCACTTCCAGCGCATCGGTCCCTTTCACGACGCCCTGAACTGGCGCGACTATACCGCGATGCTCACCGAGTGGGTGAACCACAGCGAGGGCTGGCATCCGGTGGTCAAGCGCATCAGCGAGGCACCCGGGGTGGTGTATTGCCAGTGCGAGGAGATGATCACCCAGGGCGATCGCGTATTTCCGTTCTATT
>JAJRDJ010000503.1 GCA_028678445.1 Methylococcaceae bacterium | reverse complement strand
GCGGCGAAAAGGCCAGTTTCACCTGGGGATCGATGGTGGGGGACATCAGGGTTTGATGTTGTAGTAGGGCGGTTTCCGGTCGATATAGGCCAGCCACATGGCGTCCAGCATCGTCCAGAGGATATCCAGCTTGAACTGGAGGATTTCCAGTGCGCGTTCCTGTTGCTCGCGGGTCTTGAAGTGCTGCAGGGTAATCGCCAGGCCATGCTCGACATCCCGGCTGGCCTGGGTGACGCGGTTGCGGAAGTAGGCGAGCCCTCCCTGCTCAATCCAGGGGTAGAGATCGGGCCAGCCGGACAGGCGCTGCTTGTGGATGGTCGGCGCGAACATTTCGGTCAGCGAGGAGCAGGCCGCTTCCTGCCAGGAAGCATTGCGCGCGAAGGTGACATAGGCATCCACCGCGAAGCGGACACCCGGCAGCACGCGCCGCAGCGACCACAGATCCTCGCGCGGGATACCCACGGCTTCGCCCAGCCGGGTCCACGCCTCGATGCCGCCGGCATCGGTACCATCACCGTCATGGTCACGGATGCGCTGAATCCATAGGCGGCGGGTATCCCGATCCGGGCAGTTGGCGAGAATGTTGGCATCCTTGACCGGAATCTTGATCTGATAATAAAAGCGGTTGGCGACCCAGCCCTGAATCTGCTCCCGTGTCAGTTTCCCCGCCGCCATGTCGATGTGGTAGGGGTGATTGATGTGGTAGTAGATTTCCTTGGCGCGGAGCTGCGCTTCAAAAGCTTCGGGAGTCCAAGGGGCTTGCTCACTCATGGGGTCCTCTTACAGGCTGATTTCCAGGCCATCATAGGCGACTTCGATACCGGCGGCGTTCAATTGCTGCCGCTCGGGTGAATCCTCATCCAGAATCGGGTTGGTGTTGTTGATATGAATCAAAACTTTCCGGGTATCCGTTACGGCCGAGAGCTGCTCGATCATGCCGCCGGGTCCGGATTGCGGCAGATGGCCCATTTCGAGCGCCAGCTTGGTGCAGATACCCGCCCGTTCCATCTCGTCATGTTGCCAGAACGTACCGTCGACCAGGATGCATTCAGCCTTCGCGAACGCCTGTTGCACATGCGGCTCGATTTCGCCCAGGCCAGGCGCATAGTACACGGTCCTGCCGGTGGAAATCTGCTCGATGATCACGCCGATATTGTCGCCGTTATGCGGGTCGTGCCGGTGCGGGGAGTAGGGCGGCGCCTTGCTTTTCAGGGAATGGCTGTGGAAGCGCAGGTCGTCAATGCCCGGAACAATGAAGGCGCTGCCGTCGAGCGGGACCGGGTGGTGATTGATCCCGCAGTAATGCGCCAGCATGGTGAATAAGGGAAAGCCGGTGCTCAAATCCTGCTTGACCATGTCACTGCAATAGATTTCCAGCGGCTGGGTGGATTCCCGCAGCATCAAGAGGCCGGTGGTATGGTCAATCTGGCTGTCGATCAGGATGACGGCCTTGATGCCGCTGTCGCGGATACCGTGCCTGGGATGCGAGGCCGGGAAATGTTCGAGTTGGGTGCGGATATCCGGCGAGGCGTTGAATAGCACCCAGCGTTCCCCATCGCTGCTGACGGCAATGGATGATTGGGTCCGTGTCTTGGCGTTCAGTCTCCCGTTGCGAACACCGGAGCAGTTGTGGCAATTACAGTTCCACTGCGGGAAGCCGCCGCCCGCGCCGGCGCCGAGGACTCTGATTTTCATGGGTTCAGTGAAGGTAAGGAATCATGTGCCGGAAATGAAAAACGGGGCTCGACATTTCTGTGGAGCCCCGTTCCGGTTACAAGCCGTTGATTAACGGTTGTAAATGTACATGGTCACTTCAAAGCCGAAACGCATGTCGTTATAACTTGGTTTTTCCCATCTCATTCAGTCATCCTCCTAAGGTTGGTTAGTATAAGGGTAGCCCCGCTTTTACAAGCTCACAAAGAAGTATACGTGGCGGATTTTCTGAAAGCAACACGCTGGAGGTGGGTCGATTCAGGGGCTTCAGTCCACCGTGAGAACCTCTCTGGGGCTGGAAATGCCAGCTTTTCCGGTGGTGGGAGGGCATGCAATAACGCGGAATGAGCCCGGGTTCTGGTTCCGACGTGAACCGGTCAAACGGGCGGCTCGGCCTTGTCGATGATCAGCTTGTATTGCACGGCGTCCGCCAGCGCCTGGTAACTGGCGTCGACCATATTGGCCGATACGCCCACGGTTCCCCATTTCGCATGGCCGTCGGTGGATTCGATGAGTACCCGCACCGTGGCCCGAGTGGCTTGCTGGGTGGTGAGCACACGCACTTTGAAGTCGGTCAGGCGCATGCTGGCGAGGCCAGGATAAAACGGCAGCAGCGCCTGGCGGAGGGCATTATCCATGGCATTGACCGGCCCGTTCCCGCGCGCCATTGTGGTGGTGATGTGCGGGCCCACCCGCAGGGTCACGGATACCTCGGACACGGGTTCCAGCTCATGCCCCTGTTTTTCGTCGATCACCCGAAAGCTTTCCAGCTCGAAAAATGGCCGGAACCGGTCCATGGCTTTCAGCAGCAGTAACTGGAAGGAAGCTTCCGCGCCCTCGTAGGCAAACCCCCGGTTTTCCAGCTCCTTGACATGTTGAATGGCTTTTTTCACGGCGGGGTCGTTGGCATCCAGCCCGGCGTCAAGGCCCATTTCCGCCATTTTAAGGTGGACAGTGCTTTTTCCGGCCTGGTCGGAGACCAGAATTTGCCGGACATTGCCGACCAGTTCAGGGTCGATGTGTTCGTAGAGCCGCGAATCCTTCCGCACCGCCGAGGCGTGAATGCCGCCCTTGTGGGCAAAGGCATTGTGGCCGACGAAGGGCTGATGCTGCCAGGGCAGGCGGTTGGCCATTTCATTGACGAAGCGGGATAGCGAGCCCAGCTGCTTGAGATGTTCCGCGTCGATGCCGCAGTCGATGCCCATCTTGAGTTGCAGGATGGGAATGATGGAGACCAGGTTGGCGTTACCGCACCGCTCGCCGATGCCGTTGATCGTGCCCTGCACCATGCCGGCTCCGACGCGGGCGGCGGCTACCGAGTTGGCGACCGCAAGCTCGCAGTCATTGTGGGCGTGGATGCCGATGATGGTGTCCGGAAACTGCCGGATGACCTCGGTTACCACCTGCGACACGGTGAAGGGGATATTGCCGCCGTTGGTATCGCATAGCACCAGCCCGTCCGCGCCCGCCGCATGGGCAGCTTTCAGAGCTTCGAGCGCATATTCCGGGTTGTCGCGGTAACCGTCGAAAAAGTGTTCGGCGTCAAAAAAAACCGTCGGCAACCGCTCTTTCAGACAGGCGACCGAATCATGGATCAGGTCCAGATTCTCCGGCAGACCGATGCTTAGCGCTTTGGTGACATGCAGGTCCCAGCTTTTACCGAAGACGCAGGCGGCATCGGCGCCGCTTTTTGCCAGGTGGCGGAGTCCGGTGTCCTCGCTCGCGATCTGGCCGGGCCTTGCCATGCTGCCGAAGGCGACCAGCCGGGTACTCGGCCATCGGCGCTTGCGCAACAACTCAAAGAACTGGGTGTCCTTCGGGCTCGCGCCTGGCCAGCCGCCCTCGATCCAGCCGATTCCGAATTCCGCGAGGCGCTCGGCGATGCGTACCTTGTCCTCGGCAGAGAAATTGATGCCGGCGGTCTGGCTGCCATCGCGCAGCGTGGTATCGAACAGTTGAACCCGGTTGGTGGGTGATCGCATGGGCGCTGGGCAGCCTGTTGTGGTGGTGAAAGGGCAGGGTTGAGGGGATCAGGCCGAGGAAGTGGTGGACAGACAGCGAAACTGCCCGGGCCAGTCCCGGTAATTGAAGACCTGCCCGGTTTTGCGGATGTGGGCGATCGCGGCGGTGTCGATATCCGCGAACACCCATTGTGTGATGTTCGGATCCCCAATGGCCAGTACGCCGTTATCGGGAAAGCCGTAGTCGACCGGCGTATACACGGCCGCCGCACCGATGTTGACATCGAGCGCTTCGGACCAGGGGGCATACCCCACGGTCGGCGATTGCACGACATAGCACTGATTCTCCAGCGCGCGTGCCTGACAGCCAATACGCACCCGCCAGTAGCCAGCCAGGGTGTCGGTGCAGCTTGGTACCAAAATCAGGTCGGCCCCGGCTTCCACCTGCTGGCGGGCGATCAAAGGGAATTCGCTGTCGTAGCAGATGTTGATGCCGATACGGCCGAGCTCCGTATCGAAGACTTTGATCTCATCGCCCGGAGTGATGAACCAATGTTCATTTTCGAAGCGCGTCATTTGCAGCTTGTCCTGCCAGTCCGTCCGGCCATCCGGCCGATACAGGAAGGCGCGGTTATGGTAGCTGCCCTCCGGCTGACGGACAGGATACGTGCCGGCGACGATGTAAACGCCGTGGAGGCGGGCTTGCTCGCGAAAAAGGTGCTCGAAGTTGGGTAGCAAGGCCTGCAGGGCATCCAGCTGGCGGGAGAGTGACTGTTGTATGTCGCCCGGGAAGAGTGACACCAGCTCCATGCTGAAGTATTCCGGAAAGACCAGCAGCTTGGAACCGGCCGTGACGGCGTCCTCGACCCAACGGCGGATTTTTTCCTCGTATGCGGCCCAGCTGCCCAGTGTGCCGATGTCATATTGCGCTGCGGCGATGCGGAATGCCGAGGTCATCAGGCCGCCTCCTTGAGGGATTTCAGCCAGAACACCATGGGCTTCGGGGTTTCTTCCGCTGCATCCACGTCCTTCCAGTCGTAGGTCGTGGCCAGCTCCGGGTGCCGGACATAGCCGAATTTGCTCCAGATGCGGTCCAGCGGGATGTAGTCGGCAGGCCGGAGGGGATGATTCTCGGGGCGCTGAACGCAGCAGAAGCAGCAGAGATCGAAGCGGCCAAGCGCACGGGCATGTCCTTCGCGTTCCGCGAAAAACTGCGGGTAGATGCCCCGGCCGCGATACGCCGGCAACAGCACGGATTCGGCGCAGTAAAAGATGCGGGCGGGATCGTAGCCCTGCTCCAGGAAAGGTTTCTGGAATTCCGGGGTCTCGGCGTCCAAGGGGAGTCCCGTTGTGGCGCCGACTACGGTGTCGCCGTCCTGTACCAGCACGACGATGCTCTCCGGGCATTTCGTGTAGGTTTCAAGATACTTCTCCTCATACTCGGCGGTGCCGTCGTAGAGGTAAGGAAATTCCCGGAAAATCCGGATTCGCAGCCGGGCGAGGTCGGGCAGGTAGGCCTTGAGCGCCGGGTCGCTGCCGCTGAAACGCCGGATGGTAAGTGGAGTGCTCATGATCGGGCCGGTGGCTCAGGCGCTGACCTGAGCGATCCAGTCTTCGAGGTTGTAGTAATTGGTGATGCGGGCCACTTTGCCGTCACGGATCTCAAAGAACGCGCCCGCCGGCAGCCGGTATTTCTGACCCTTGGCCACCGGCAGCCCCTCGTCGGTAACCAGATATTCACCCAGCACCACGAACTCGGCGGCGGCGCGCCGGCCGTCCTCGCTGCTCATGATGACCATGTCCACCAGTTCTTCCTTGTAGTTACGATTCATGCGCTCCATGAACGCCCGAAACGCCGCCTTGCCGGTTTCGCGCTGACCCTGGTTGATGTCATGCACGACATCGTCCGTCAACAGGTTCAGGAAGGTATCCATGTCGCCGGCGTTGAAGGCCGCGTAATAGTTCTGGATGAGGGTCTGGCTGGCTTGGTTCATCGTTATTTCCCGTGCTTGTTTGGGGTATCAGGGGGGTGTCGCGGTCCGGTGTCCGGGGCAAAAACAGCGGCGCATTATGCCGAGCGGGGGGCGGAATGTCGATATCGGGACCTTCCTTCCTCAGTCTTGGTCAGGCGATTCCGGTCTCGCCGATTCGACGCTGCTGACCAGCGTGCCATCGGTCAGGCGGGTGGCAATCCGGGTGCCAGGTGGCGCCTCGCGCCAGGAACAGAGAATGTCGAGCGTGTCTGCCCGGGTGGTGATGCTGTACCCGCGCGCCAGGGTTGCCAGCGGGCTGACGGCCTGGAGTTCCTGCGAGGCCCGCGCCAGTTGATGGCGGGCATGCTCGACTTGCCGCTGCAGGGCAGCGCCCAGTCGCTGGCCGAACTGCTCGCAGCGGACCGAAAGCAGCGCGATGCGCTGATCTTGGCGCAGCCTGAGCATACGGGCTTCCTGGTTTCGCAGCCGGCGGTCGAGCTGCCCAAACTGGTACCGCACTCCCCGCCGGAGCCGGGCTTCCAGTTCGTCAAGGCGCTGTGACTGTGTTTGCAGGTGCTGGGCGGGGTGCCGCTGT
>JAJRDJ010000090.1 GCA_028678445.1 Methylococcaceae bacterium | reverse complement strand
AAGGTATTCAGCGAGAATGCGCAGCGGACGCGCATCGTCGCTGTCGAGGAACCTCTCGTTCTTGTAGGCGACGGGTTTGCGCGGTCTATCGCCAGAAGTCATGGTTTCATTCGCACTGCGGCAAAGTCGATGAAACCGCGCACGACATCGGTGTGGACCAGTTCCACGCGAACCCGGTCACCGACATCGAGACCCTCGAATCCGCGAACGACTCTGCCTTCGGCGGTTGGGCCGGAAATGCGGACCCATGTTCCCTTGTCCGCCGCGCCGGTCACGATGGCATCAAACTGCGCACCGATGCGCGAGGCAAGCAGCAGCGCGGCGGCAGACTTCCGGACCTGCCGTTCCACCTTGGCCGCATTGTCTTCCTGGACGGTACAATGGCGCGCCAGCGTCGCGAGATCATTGTGGGTGTAGGGCGAAGGATGCCCGGCGAGTGCCGCCTTCAACAGCCGTTGGGCGACGAGATCGGGAAACCGGCGATTGGGGGCCGTGGAGTGGGTGTAGTCTTTCACGGCCAGTCCGAAGTGTCCTTCGGACGGCTGGCCGGGCACTTCGAGCGCATACTCGCCGGATCCGAGCAACTTGACAACGGCGAGCGAAAGGTCTGGAAAGCTCACTGGGTCAACGTCACGGCGTTTGGCTAGAAAAACATCCAGCGCAACGGGGTCCGGCTTCAGTGGCAACCGCTCCCCCGACACGGCCGCGAGCGCGACGATCCGGTCCCAGCGCTGGGGCGTTTGCAGCACCCGACGCAGCGATGGGAAGCCTTTCGTTTCGAGATATTTTGCGGTGACGCCATTGGCCGCAATCATGAAATCCTCGATCAGTTCCTTCGCCCGGTTCTTTTCGTCCGGCCGCAGATCGGCTAGGGCGCCGTCGTCAAATACGGCCCGCACTTCCAGCGTTTCCAGTCGCAGCGCGCCATGCGCGTGGCGCACCCGTTTCAGCGCCTGTGCGGCTCGATCCTGGAGGCGGAGCTGCTCATCCAGTCCGGGCACTGCCGCCAGCGTGGGCGGCGCGGGTGCCGTACCCTCGAGCCAGGCGGCGACCCCGTTGTAGGCAAGCTTGGCGCGGTTAAGCACCCATGCTCGGTAGATGTCGGATGCCGACACGGTGCCATCGGGGGCAATCAGCATTTCCATCACGATCGCCAGGCGTTCCTGACCCTCGCCCAACGAAGTCAGATCGGTGGACAGTTTCTCCGGCAGCATCGGGAAGATTGCTGCGGCCGTGTAGACAGAGGTCGTGTTGTTCCACGCATGGCCGTCGATCGCGGAATCCATTTTTACCAGCGCATCGACGTCGGCAATGGCGACGAGGACCTTCACCGCACCACCCGCCACGGGTTCAGCAACCGAGAGCTGATCGAGATCGCGGGAATCGTCGTTATCGATCGACGCCCAGAGCAGGCCGCGCAAATCGCGAATCGCCGCGCCCGACGCCGCGGCGGCCTGCCAAATCTGGTTGGTCTCGGCCATCACGGCGGGTGAAAAGTCCGGCAGCAGACCTCTCTGTAACATCGCGGCGTGCGCGATGCTCCGCAGTTCGTCCTTGCCGGTTATTTGTTTTTTCGCCATGGAATGATGGTGAGATTGACATTAGTCACAGCCGACGCGGCATCCACCTCATCCGCATGCCGGATCGCAGCGATACTCAGCAGAGAGGCTCGTCATTTACCGCGGATGTATTGCGCCCAGATGAATTCAACCGGGTTGCGCTACGGTGCCTATTGTAGAATACGTCGAGCACGATGCGCCCGGGCGAGACCGAAACTGCCGGTTGTACACCATTATCCCAGCGGACGAGATCAAACAACGCCGTATAAGAGTATGGCGTCCTCACGACGCTCTAACCCTTCAATGATGAGATCAACCATTCGCTCAGCGTACTTCTTCTCATCCACTGTAAGCTCTCTGTACAACCTGCTGTACAGCGTACTGAATGCCCTCACGTCTTCCTGTTTGTAGGGTGGATGAATGTGGCTAAAGACACTGGCCAACTTCTCGAATTCCGGGGAATACAGATGTGTCACGGAGGCGGTAGAACTCATTGAATACCTCATAAACAAGGATTAAGTTGATTCTGCAGTGGAGAGTGGGTGAGAAGAGAGATGAAGGGAATTCATTCATTCATGCACTCTAGATAACCACAATACGTAATAATACAGGCTTAGACTATAAGAAAAAACCTGATTAGCAAACTTATTCAGCTAGCCCTTAAGTTCGACTTTGTCAGATTCTCCCCAACACCGACCCTGGTCGTCGGAATGGGATTTCCTGGCCTGGCGGTGCCCGCGAGGGATCAGGTGGGCCAAGGCCGGACCAGATCGCTGCACAACAGCATCAGCCACTGGCAGCGGCCCTCGGCTAACTGTTTGGCCTGGAAATGTAGCTCCGCATAACCAGCGTAATAATGGTGTCGGAATTGATTCCACTGCGCGCCATGTATTTCGAGTCTCTCCACGATTCTTGCGGCTGGACTTCCCCTTCAACTGGATGCGGTTAGCGTTATGCACGAGTAGATCCAGAATCACATTGGCAAGCGTCAGATCGCCGATGGCCTCATGCCATTGCACGATTGGATGAAGCTGAGCAAGGATTGACAGGGCATCACCCGTTGGTTTAGCATTCCGCCCCTTTTGTAGACCGGTTCCAAGGTAGTCAACTCATGAAAAGAACATACCAGCCCAGCAAGATCAAGCGTGTGCGAACCCATGGATTCCGTGCCCGCATGAAGACCCCTGGCGGCCGCCGGGTCATCAATGCGCGTCGGGCGAAGGGACGCAAGCGTCTCAGCGTCTGATTGATCGTTTGGCGCAACTGCCTTATGGGTTTCCGCGTTCGCGCCGTATAACGACATCGGGGGCCTTCCGGCATGTTTTCGAAGCCGCAACCCGATCGTCGGATCAATATCTGACCGTGCTCGCCACAGTCAATGGGATGGAGCGTCCGCGGTTGGGTCTGGCGATAGCAAAACGCTATGTTAAGCTGGCCAAGGACCGTAATCGAATCAAGCGCCTGACCCGAGAATCCTTCCGGCTGAACCAGCACAAACTGGCCGGTCTTGATTTTGTTGTAATGGCCCGCACCGCCGCAATCCAGGCAGACCATGAATCACTCTCCCGCTCATTGCAGAGACACTGGGCACGCTTGGTGAAGGAATGCAAACCCTCCTGGTCGCCATCATCCAATTCTACCGCTACCTGATCAGCCCCTGGCTGGGGCATCATTGCCGTTTTGAACCGAGTTGCTCGGCCTATGCTCTAACCGCGATCCAGCGCTATGGCGCCCTCCATGGCTCCAGCCTGGCCATCAGGCGCCTCGTCAGATGCCACCCCTGGCATGCGGGAGGAATCGATCCCGTACCTCATAAAAAACCGGAAATCAACAATGGATAATGCAAGGTTCGTCCTGATCGTCTTCTTCTTCTTGCTCGGCATGATGCTCTTCCAGCAATGGCAGGTGGATTACGGGCCGAAACCGCCGGTCACCGCCGCTCAGGGCGGCCTCGAGCCCCCGGCCAACCCCGACGTGCCGGGGGCAACGCCTGCGGCCACGGACGACAGCGCTCCCGTGGCAGCCGACTCGGGCGAGGCGCTGACGAGCCGCCAGCGGATCAGCGTGGAGACCGACGTGGTCCGGATGGAAGTGGATACCGAAGGTGGCGACATCCGCCAGCTCGAACTCCTGCACTATCCTGTCGCCAAGGATGCCCCGGACAAGCCGGTGCGGCTTTTCTCCGACGATGACCTGATTTTCGTGGCCCAAAGCGGTTTCCTGGGCGCCGAGGCGTCAGCCCCCAATCATCATAGCCTCTGGCAGGCCCAGGCCTCCTCTTACCGTTTGGCCAAGGGTCAGGATGAACTGCGCGTACCGCTGACCTGGACCAGCCCGGAAGGCGTGACCGTAACCAAGGCCTATGTGTTGAAACGCGGAAGTTACGATATTGAACTCCAACAGCAGGTGGCCAATAACAGCCCAAGTCCGTGGACAGCCCGTCAATACCTGCAGTTACAGCGCAAGGATCCCGGAGACAAGAACAAGGATCAGTACATCCGCACCTATACCGGTGGCGTGCTCTACACACCCGAGGAAAAGTACGAAAAGATCAGCTTCAAGGACATGGCTGGCGAGAACCTAAACCGGAAATCCCAGGAAGGCTGGATCGCCATGATTCAGCACTACTTCCTGGCGGCCTGGATCCCCGCGCCGGGGCAGGAAAACAACTTCTATACCAAGGCGCTCGCCGACAACCATTTCGTGATCGGCAGCTACACCCCTCCGGTGGAGGTGAAGCCGGGCGAGAACAAGTTGCTGAACGCCCAACTCTTCGCCGGACCCAAGCTGCTGCGGGTGCTGGAAGCCACCGCGCCGGGACTGGATCTGACGGTCGATTATGGCATGCTCACCATCATCGCCAAGCCGATTTTCTGGCTGCTGGAGCAGTTCCATAAAGTATTCAACAACTGGGGCTGGGCCATCATTTTTGTCACCATCACCCTCAAGGCGCTGTTTTTCCGGCTGTCGGCGTCCAGTTACAAGTCGATGGCCAATATGCGGAAGATGCAGCCGAAGCTCGCCGAACTCAAGGAACGTTTCGGCGGTGATAAGCAGAAACTCAATACGGCCATGATGGAAATGTACCGCAAGGAGAAGGTCAACCCCTTGGGGGGCTGCCTGCCGATACTGGTGCAAATCCCGGTGTTCATTTCCCTGTACTGGGTCTTGGTGGAAACGGTCGAAATGCGCCAGGCACCGTTCATCGGCTGGCTGACGGATCTGTCCTCCAAGGATCCGTACTTCATTCTGCCGTTGATCATGGGTGTTTCCATGTTTATCCAGCAGCGGCTGAGCCCGCCGCCGTCCGACCCCCTACAGGCGAAAATCATGCAGTTCTTTCCGGTGATGTTCACCGGGTTCTTTGCCTTCTTCCCCTCCGGTCTGGTGCTCTACTGGGTGGTCAACAACATCCTGTCGATTCTTCAGCAGTGGTATATCAACAAGACCATCGGGACCCCGGCACCGGCCAAAGCGTGAACGCCGGCCGCTAAGCCAGTCAATCCCGGGCGGACTATCCTGTCCGCCCGCTCTCTGCCCGCGCATGCATCCACCCGGGGACACCATTGCCGCCATCGCCTCCCCTCCCGGGCGGGGAGGGGTCGGTGTCATCAGGGTTTCCGGAGCGGCCGTGCCAGAAATAATCTCGGCCCTGTTCGGCCAGCCCTTGCAACCTCGACATGCCCATTTTGTCCCTTTCCGGGACGAACAGGGGCAAATCATCGACCAGGGGCTGGCCCTTTACTTTCCGGCCCCACACTCTTTCACCGGTGAGCCCATCCTCGAATTACACGCTCATGGCAGCCCGGTGGTGCTGGATGGCCTGATCCGCCGCCTCCTCGGGTTGGGCGTACGTGACGCGCGTCCCGGAGAATTCAGCGAGCGCGCGTTTCTGAACGATAAAATCGACCTCGCGCAAGCCGAGGCTATCGCCGATCTCATCGACAGCACCACTGAACAGGCTGCCCGCGCGGCCCAGCGTTCACTGCAAGGCGAATTCTCCCGGCAGATCGACGAGCTGGAGGAGGCACTCATACAACTCCGTCTGTACGTCGAAGCTTCCATCGACTTTACCGATGAAGACATCGACTTTCTGGCCGAGGGTCACATTGCCGAACAGGTGTCGAATCTGTCTGGCCGCGTCGACGCCATACGCGGGTCCGCGCGGCAAGGGTGCCTGATGCGGGAGGGCATGACGCTGGTCATTGTGGGCCGCCCCAATGCCGGAAAATCCAGCCTGCTCAACCGCCTCACCGGCCAGGAAACCGCTATCGTCACCGCCATCGCCGGCACCACCCGGGATACCCTCCGGGAATTCATCCAGATCGATGGCCTGCCGCTACACATCATCGATACCGCCGGGCTCAGGGACGATAGCGAAGACCCCGTCGAACAGGAAGGAATGCGCCGGGCCAGGGCAGAAATGGCCAAAGCCGACCGGGTATTACTGCTGATTGACGACAGCGACCCTAGCGATAGCGAGGCCCTGCTGGCGGACATCCCTGCTCCATTGCCGGTCACACGCATTCACAACAAGATTGATTTGACAGGGAACAATCCCGGCCTGAAGGAAACGCGTGATGGCCCCGTCGTCTTCCTCTCGCTCAAGTCGGGCGCCGGCACGGAGGTGTTGATGGAACACCTCAAGCACTGCGTCGGTTATGACAGCGGAGCGGAGGGCCTATTCATAGCCCGTCGCCGACATCTCGACGCTATCGATCGGGCCCGCATGGCATTAGAGCGTGCGGATCTGCAACTCCAGGCCGGCGCCCCCGAATTGCTGGCCGAAGAACTGCGGACAGCACAGCAGGCCCTGTCCGAAATAACGGGGGAATTCACCAGCGACGATTTGCTGGGGAGAATTTTTTCGAGTTTTTGCATCGGAAAATAATTCCGGAACTATTCGGCATATATCGGACCCTTCCAAAACCCCCTAAAGAATCGCTAATACTGGTTTATTGTTATGCGGTAGGCTCCCGCAAGGTTTGGCCAAAGCGGCGCGGAGAAGTGACGGATGTCGCACGCTTCACTGACGAGCGCCTGATGCGTCATTGGATGCATTGGGGCGCTGCGCATGGCAAGCGCATTCGCACCACGATGCCGATACCCAGGCGCCAAGACCGCTCGACCGGGTACAGCACCAGTACAATGACGATCGACCGAATGCGCTGTGGGCAGCCGATTTCACCTGCGTGTCCAACTGGCAAGGATTGGTCTATGTGGCCTTTCTCATCGACGTCTTTGCCCGCCGCAGCGTGGGCGAAAACGTGTCCAGTTCCGCCCGGACCGACTTCGTTCTGGAGTCACTGAAGCAAGCGCTCTCCGCACGACGCCCCGCCGCCTCGCAACGACTGATCCATCACAGCGAGGCTCACAGTATGTCTTCATTCCCTACACAGAGGACGCGCTGAAGCGGGCCTTGAGACCGCCGCACGCAGGGTCGGTGATGCTTATGAAATTGCCCTGGCGGAGACTATCAAGGGGCTATACAAGACGGAGGTCATGTACCGCAGAGGCCCATGGAAGCACCGCTCCGAGGTCGAACTCGCCCTGCTTGGAAGGGGTGGGCTGGTTCAACCATCACCGACGGCTGACGCCAATTGGGCAATATTCCTCCGGCCGCAGCCGAAAGGAATCACTCTGCGCAGATAAACCCATCAGCCATAGCCGCCGGACTTAAACCAACCAGCCTCCGGATTTCCCGGGGCGGTTCATGGAATAGCGTCGCAGCAGTCAGCGAGGTTTGCAGACGACAGGTTCTGCATTGAAACAGCAGATGGCTACTTTCCTGCAGCAGGTACTGCCCTGTTTGCGCAAACGGATACAGCGAAAGCCGTGGGGCAGAGCGCGATTTCCAGCGTTACGGCGCATTGGACCTCGGTACCGAACTGTTCGACAAACTCGGGCAACGACAGACCGGGTTGAAACCTGATGCGATTCATGGCCAAGGCCAATGCCTGGGTGGTGGGAGGAAGCCGCCAGTAGGCGCCGTCAGCGAGATAAAAAACCGGGCAGGCTGAATAAGCTCGCTCATCAGGTACCCCTTTGACGAAAGAGATATCGTTGGAGGTTCCCTAAAGTCGAGAGATCAACGTGTCAAGCTTCGCATCGCCGTTTTTTTCCGCCTACTGCCTGAACGCCGTCTAGAAAAATCGTCTGAAAGTCCCGCCATCGGCACGGCTGGGTTACGCACCCCCAGTAACTACGCCTTCTTCAGAAAACATGCCTTGAGCATGTAGCTCACGTTGTCTATTTTGCAGTCTACTTCGTGATCACCTTCACGTAGGCGGATGTTCCTGGCCTTGGAGCCTTTCTTGAGGGTGGTGGATGAGCCCTTAACCTTGAGGTCCTTGATGAGGATCACGGAGTCACCGTCAGCGAGTGGCGTGCCGTGGGCATCCTTGACCACGGTCTCGCCTTCGGCTTCGTTATCGGTCGATGCGCTCAGCGGCCATTCGTGGAAGCAGTCGGGGCAGATATGGTTTATGCCGTCGCTGTAAGTGTTTTCCATCGCGCAAACGGGGCAGGCTGGGCTAGTCATGGGCTGGGGCTTTCCGGGTTGATCAGGGGAGCTGGACGACGGGTGGTGCCTGCCAACCGGGCTGGCGGTATTCGGCGATAACGGTGGTGTAAAGTCCACCGCGCACGTTGAAGCGGGCGGTCAGGCGCATGAAGCGCGGGTGAGTTGCGGCCACCAGATCTTCGAGGATGCGGTTGGTCACGGCTTCGTGGAAAGCGCCCTCGTCGCGGTAGGACCAGACGTAGAGCTTGAGCGATTTCAGCTCCACACACGTCTGGTCGGGCACATATTCAATGTGTAGGGTAGCGAAATCGGGCTGGCCGGTCTTGGGGCAGAGACAGGTGAATTCCGGGATGTCGATGCGAATGGTGAAATCCCGGTTTGGCTGCGGGTTGTCAAAAGTTTCGAGTGTTGTCCTGGCTTGGGTGGTCATAAGTGATGGAGGATTAATCGCTGAAATGACGGAACAAAGAGCATTAGGGCCCAAAGCTCGAGCGTTGAGTTAGTCGGCTATAATAGCGACCGGTTCCTCTTCCGGCCAGTTCCGGCTTTTTCTTCCTCAGCCCCTTCTCCCGCAGCTACGCCGTGCGCCTCGACCGAATCAAACTTGCGGGCTTCAAGTCGTTTGTCGATCCCACCACCATCCCTACGCCGGGCAATCTGATCGGCATCGTCGGACCGAACGGCTGTGGCAAGTCCAACATCATCGACGCCGTGCGCTGGGTGATGGGGGAGAGCTCCGCCAAGCATTTGCGTGGCGAGAGTATGGCCGATGTCATTTTCAACGGTTCCAGCAGCCGCAAGCCGGTGGGGCTGGCCTCGGTCGAACTGGTGTTTGACAACGGCGAGGGCAAGGCGCCCGGCGAGTTTGCCAATTACCCCGAGATTTCCATCAAGCGCCAGGTCACGCGCGATGGCCAGTCGACCTATATCCTCAATGGCACCCGCTGCCGCCGCAAGGACATCACCGATCTCTTTCTCGGCACGGGTCTCGGTTCCCGCAGCTACGCCATCATCGAGCAAGGCACCATCTCCCGGCTGATCGAGGCCAAGCCAGCCGAACTTCGCGAGCTGATCGAGGAAGCCGCGGGTATTTCAAAATACAAGGAACGCCGCCACGAGACCGAGTTGCGCATGGGCCACACGCAGGAGAACCTGGACCGTCTGCTGGATGTGCGCGACGAAGTCGGCAAGCAGTTGGAGAGCCTGAAGCGGCAGGCGAAGAAAGCCGAAAAGTACATGGCTTTGAAAGTCGAGGAACGGGGCTACCGGGAACAATTGCTGGGTCTGCGCTGGCGGAAATATGACGAAGAATTCCACTCGAACCAGGAGCAATTGGCCGAGTGCGAGACCCGCTTTCGGGCGCTGGCCGGGGAGGATCATGCCCTTAACGAAACCCTGGAAGCGCAACGCGCTCAGCAGGATGCGGTCCAAAAAGTCCTGAATGCCGAGCAGGGCCGTTTCTATGAGCTGGGCTCGGAAATCAGCCGCCTCACCCAAAGCATTCGGCATGCCCGGGAGACGCACGAAAATCTGCTCCAGGAGGAGTCCCGCTTGCGAGAAGAACAGCAGCAGGCCGAACAGGATCTCGAGAATGACCGGCTGCAGCTGGAGACGCTACGCGAGGAGCTGGCGGAAATCGAGATGACGCTCGAAGAGGCACGGAAAGCCGAGGCTGAAGCGGCGGCGCGGCGCGGTGACGCCGACCTCGGCCTGAAGACGGCGCGCCAGCAGTTCGAGCAGCTCAGCGAAGCGATCGGCCGGTCCCGCAGCCAGCGGGATATCCAGCAGTCCCGCATCGGCCAGCTGGAGCAGCAAGCCAGGCAATTGCTGGCCCGGCAGGAAAAGCTTGCCATGGAACGCCAAGAAGTCGAGGTCACCCTGAATGCCGAAGGGCTGGCCGAGCTGGAACTGACGCTCGCTGAACTTGACGCCGAACGGAGCGTGGTTCATGAAGCCCTGCAGGGCCTGAACCAGCGCATCCTGACGGGACGGGAAGAACTGAAGAACCTGCAGCACGCGTTGAATGCCCGCCGGTCGGAACAGCACGCGCTGAGTGGCAAGATCAGTTCCCTGGAAACCCTGCAGGAACATGCGATGGGCAAGGATCGGGCCGGTCTGCGGCGCTGGCTGGCCGAGCAGCAGCTCGAACAGGCCCCGCGCCTCGCCCAGCAGCTCGATGTGCAGCCCGGCTGGGAGACCGCCGTGGAGACGGCACTCGGCGCCCAGCTTCAGGCCCTGTGCGTGGAGGAGACGGCCCGCTTCATTCCCCTCTTGGGCGGGCTGGCCGAGGAATCGCTGTCGCTCTTCGAAACGCGCCCCCCCGCCATCGAGCTTCAGGACAGGATGGGTTCGCGATTGCTGGAGCGGGTGAACTCGCCCTGGAATCTGACGCCGCTCCTGGGCGCGGTGTATTGCGTGGATGACCTGGCCGCTGCGCATGACCTGAGTACAGAAATCGCCGAGCATGAGTCCGTGATCACGCCGGATGGCACCCGGCTTGGCCCCGGCTGGCTGACCCGGCAGAAACTGGAGAGTGGGCAGGCGGGTGTCATCAAGCGGGAGCGGGAACTGAAAACCATGAAAGCCGGGCTGAAGCAGCTACTCGGCCAAATCGGGGGGCTGGAGCAGCAACTGCACGGCACGGAAATGGCCACCCGCGAGGCGGAGCACGAACGCGAGCGGCGGCAGGCGGACGAGCGGCGGCTGAATGCCGAGCACAGCCGGGCGAGGGCCGAACTCAGCGCGACCCAGGCGCGGTGCGAACAGTCCTCAAGGCGGCTGGGGCAGATCAGCGCCGAGCTGACCGACCTTGAAGAGCAGCTCACTGAACAGCGCGAGGACATCGAGGAGTCCCGGCGGCTGCGGCTGGAGGCCGAGGATCGGTTGACAGAACTGGAGCTGGCCGCCGCCGAGCATGCCAATAGCCGGGACAGTCTGGAAAGCCGGCTGACTGAAACCGATGCCGCCCTGCGCCAGGCGCGGGACCGTGTCAGCACCCTACGCAGCCGGGCCGAGAGTCTCCGCTCCAGCGAACAACTGACCAGCCGGCATCTGGAGCGCATCCGCAGCCAGCTCGACCTGGCCCTGCAACGCCTTGCGACACTCAGCCGCCGCGTCGCCGATATCCATCAGCCCACCGGTGACTCTCAGGCCGAGCTGGATGCGTTGACGGACCAGAAGACTGCAGTCGAAAAGAAGTTGGCGGAGTTGCGCCATCGCGCCGCCGAACTGGAAGCCGAGCTGCGACGGACCAGCGAGGCCCGCCTACGGAATGAGCGAGTACTGAATGGCATCAAGGAGCGGCTGGAGCAGATCCGGCTGGAACTCTCCGCCAATTCGGTACGCCGGCAAACCGTTCAGGAGCAGTTCGAGGAACTGGGCGCGGACCCTGCGAGCGTGGTGGCAGGTCTCCCCGATGACGCCGATGAATCCCTCTGGCAGACGCGCTTGAGCGAACTCGGCGAGGAAATTTCCCGCCTGGGCGCCGTCAATCTGACAGCCAGGGAGGAATATCTGGTGCAGGAAGAGCGTCTCGCCTTCCTCGACCAGCAACACGAGGATTTGAGCGTGTCCCTCGCGACCCTGCGCGAGGCGATCGAAACCATCGACAAGGAATGCCGTTCCCGTTTCAAGGATACGTTCGAGCTTATCAATACCGGCCTGCAGCAGATGTTCCCAAAACTGTTCGGCGGCGGCCATGCCTGTCTGGAACTGACCGAGCGCGACTTGCTGGAATCCGGCGTCACTGTCATGGCCCGCCCGCCCGGGAAGCGCAACAGCTCCATTCACCTGCTCTCCGGTGGTGAGAAGGCGCTGACCGCCGCCGCGCTGGTATTCGCGATCTTTGAACTGAATCCCGCGCCCTTTTGCCTGCTGGACGAGGTCGACGCTCCGCTGGATGATGCGAATGTGGGAAGATTCAGTGAGTTGGTCAAGGAAATGTCC
Organism: Methylococcaceae bacterium; assembly: GCA_028678445.1. Lineage (GTDB taxonomy): Bacteria > Pseudomonadota > Gammaproteobacteria > Methylococcales > Methylococcaceae > UBA6136. Next base: position 15,173 of record JAJRDJ010000090.1, on the reverse strand, counting down.
GAAAGAGTACAATTTCTTTTCATTTCACATAACAAGGTCACCATGGAGATTGCGCACCACCTGGCGGGCGTCACCATGAAGGAACCTGGCGTGTCCCGCATCGTGGCGGTGGACATTGACGCGGCAGTCGAACTGGCAGCCCTCTGAAACCCGAGATTTCAATATGGATAGAGATACCGTTCGCTTGCTTCTGGTCATCGCTGGCGTGGTCGTGCTGGCGGGAATTTATCTTTGGGGGCGATTCAAGCGGCCACTGCTGGATAAGCTGGGCAGGAAATCCCATCCGGATTTGCCGCCTTCCGGCGAATTGGGGGAAGAGGAGGAGGAAGCGTCTGACTACTTCGAAGAAACCGTTCGTCTGATCACGCCTGGAGCGGTCACCCGCAAGGAACCGGGGTTATCCGGCCTCGATTACACCGACGAGGACGATTACGATCTCGAACTGATCACCGAGACCAGCGAAACCGCCTCCGAACCCCACTCCGAGGATATCACCGGGAAGACGGCCGATGGCGCGGATGGCGCACCCTTCCTGATACAGGTCAGCGTGGTGGCCGGTCCCGGCCGCTTCTTCCATGGTCCGGATCTCAAGCAGGCGCTGCTGGATGTCGACCTGTTGTATGGCGACATGGGCATCTTTCATCGGTATGACCCCGACTTGACCCAGACGCTGTTCAGCGTCGCCAGCCTGGTGGAGCCGGGCACCTTCCCGGTGGATGACATGACCCATTTCGAATGCCCCGGCATTGTCCTGTTTTTCCAGACCGCGCGAGTGTCCGACCCCTTGAGCATCTATGATGACCTGGTCAACACCAGCCGCGAGCTCGCCCATCGCCTGCATGGCATCCAGTGGGACGAAACCCGGCAACCCTTGAGCGCCAGCAAGATCGCACACATGCGGAATCTGCTGAAGCACCCGGTTGCAACCTGACCGTGACCGTTCCCGAGTCCGCCCGGCAGCGCGCCGCCCAGCTCCGCAAGGATATCGAGTTTCACAACCTTCGCTACTATCAGCTCGATGATCCGCTGATCGCCGACGCGGAATACGACCGGTTGATGCAGGAACTGCTCGCGCTGGAGAGCGAGCACCCGGAACTCCGGACGCCCGATTCCCCCACCCAGCGGGTCGGCGCGCCGCCCGTGCAGGCCTTTGCCGAAGTCCGTCATTCAGTGCCCATGCTATCGCTGGACAATGCTTTCAGCGATGAGAACGTGGTGGACTTTGGCCGGCGGGTCAGCCAGCGGCTGGGGCGTGATGATCTCGCGTGGGTTGTCGAGCCCAAGCTGGACGGACTCGCCGTTAGCCTTACCTATGAACAGGGCCTCCTCGTACATGCCGCCACGCGCGGCGATGGCCAGACGGGCGAGGATATCACGGCTAACGTCCGCACCATCAGAGCCATCCCCCTGCGGTTGAGCGGGAAGGGCTGGCCGGACTGCTTCGAGGCGCGCGGCGAGGTGTTCATGCCCAAACAGGGCTTCCAGGCGCTTAACGCCCGCGCGCTGGCAGCCGGCGAAAAGACCTTCGCCAATCCCCGCAATGCCGCGGCGGGCAGCCTCCGCCAGCTCGATCCCAAAGTCACGGCCACCCGGCCGCTGAGCTTCTTCTGCTACGGCTACGGGCTGTACCCGGACAACCGGCTTCCCGCAACCCATAGCGCCTTGCTGGCCTGTTTCCGGAGCTGGGGTATTCCGGTCAATCCCGAGCTGCATGTAGTGGAAAACATTGCAGCCTGCATCGCGTATTATCGGGACTTGCTGGCGCGCCGGTCCGAGCTGCCCTACGAGATCGACGGCGTCGTCTACAAGATCGATGCGCTCGCGGAGCGCGAGACCCTCGGCTTTGTCGCGCGCGCGCCGCGTTGGGCCATCGCTCACAAGTTTCCGGCCGAGGAGGCCACGACGCGGGTCATCGGCATCGATGTCCAGGTGGGCCGCACGGGGGCGCTGACCCCGGTGGCGCGGCTGGAACCGGTCTTCGTGGGCGGCGTCACGGTGACCAATGCTACCTTGCACAATGCCGATGAAGTCCATCGCAAGGATATTCGTATCGGCGATACAGTTATCGTCAGGCGGGCTGGGGATGTGATTCCGGAGGTCGTGAAAAGTCTGCCCGAGCTACGCCCCCCGAATGCCATGCGCTTTGTATTGCCCGGTCGGTGTCCGGCCTGTCAAGCGGAGGTCGAAATCCTCGAGGGCGAGGCCATCGCACGCTGCAGCGGCGGGCTGTATTGCCCGGCGCAGCACAAGGAAGCCGTCAAGCACTTTGCCTCGCGGAAGGCGATGAACATCGACGGTCTGGGCGACAAACTGGTCGATCAGCTACTGGAAAAGCAACTGATAGCCACCGTGGCCGATCTCTATGCTTTACGCGCAGAGCAACTCGCCGAACTCGAGCGGCTGGGCGAGAAATCCTCCCGCAATCTCATCGAAGCCCTGGAGCGGAGCCGGCACACGACTTTGCCGCGTTTCCTCTATGCGCTAGGCATTCGGGAAGTGGGCGAAGTAACTGCGCGCACCCTGGCCGAGTATTTTCGCGAACTTGAACCCCTGGCGGCGGCGGATGAAGAGACGTTGCAGACCGTGCCGGATGTGGGGCCCTCGGTTGCCCGGCACATTTACACCTTCTTCAGGCAGCCGCATAACCTGGAAGTCATCCATCGCCTGCTTGGCTCAGGCATCCACTGGGACCCACTGCCGGAGCGGCCCGCCGATACCGTACTGCCGCTGGCCGGAAAAACCTTCGTCATCACCGGCACACTGGACTCCCTCTCACGGGAGGAGGCAAAAGCGCGGGTTCTGGCACTCGGCGGGAAGGCCGTGGGTAGTGTCTCGAAAAAGACCGACTACTTGGTCGCCGGCGCGGAACCGGGATCCAAGTTGACCAAGGCCCAGGAACTGGGCATCAAGGTGCTGGATGAGGCGGAATTCCTGTCGCTCAGCGAAAGCGGAGGCGATGCACCGTAGAACTCACTCCCGGGAGAAAGGATTCCCTTCGCGCAAAAAAAAAAACGGAGGTGGGTCAAACTGATTGATGGTCACGAACTCCAGTTGGGGGCGGGCCGCCTGGCCCGCCGGCGGGCGAGACGCCCGCCCCCCAGGATGAAGAGCCTCCTCCAGTCGATATCAACCTATTCGACCCACCTCCAAAAAAACAAAGGTCAGCCGTGTGCCGGGATATCCCAATCGGTTGCTCGACCGCTGAGACTACCGTGTAGCCTCCTGACGGGACCGGTGCCGCGACAACCCGTTATGCAGCAAAGCTCTCACCGCTGGCCAACTCCCGCGCCACCAACCCCGCCTGTTGCCTGCTCTGCATGACATACGATGGATTTCTGGCAAACGCTTCCTTTTCTTCCCATCAGGCCCGGGATTTGCGTCGGAGAGATGAAGGCGCGGACACCCGTCGCGGTAGAAGAAATGACCTGATCCCATACCTCCGAACTATCGCGCCGGGCAACGGTGGGTTCCCACAACAAGGGCCGGTAATGGTCGGACCGAAGGGCAATAGGCGGCGCCACCGAGGTGGTGAAAATGTTGGCCCGGCTCTGTGTCTCGGCGATATCCCAGGAACGAAACCAAATCCGCCAACGGCCCAGGCTGAGGAGATACATCAGCAAGAACACCGGAGCGCCAATGAGGTTGATCAACGGCAGAATTCTGTTGACCGCCGATCGAACGCGTGAGGCCAGGTTGTGGAACATCACGTAATGACCGATCAGGCGGTAGAGCGCCGAGGTTCGGGATTCATCGATTTGGCGGCCCGTCGCGCTGACTCTACCGCTGGCGCGCGGCGCACCACCCACCGACACGAAACGGTGGAACTTGTGCCTTGACGAATTCTCCTGACCAATGCCGACGGCATAGGCGCTTTGGTTTAGGCTGGGGCCGCCGCGCAGTTGTGTGGAGACCATGGTGGTGGTGGCGCGGACACGGTCATCCACCGGGATGCCCTTAACGAGGACGTCCCCGCGAGTGATGCTGGGGGCCACGGCATCGATGAATCCCGCGACGATGTCGCCGGATTTCGGATCCTGGAATCCGGAGAAGCCATACCCAAGGGCGAAGAGCCTCCTGACGAACGATTCCGTCAAGGTCGCCACCCATCCTCGATCGGCGATGTAAAGGTTCCGTCCGGTAAAACGGTCGGCAAGCGGGCGACCCATGATGAGCCGCATGAGCAGCGCGATAATCACCGGGGCCATGAGGAAGAAATAGGCCACCTGGCCGTAGACGAGCACGCAAGACCAAAGCGCGGGTGAGGCCACGTTTACCCAGGCATCGGGTAGGGTTTTCATCGCCAGGGTGACAGGATTGACCCCAAGGAAAAACACGACGGCGAGGTGCAAGACGCTCAGCACGGAGACCGCCAATGGCTCGATGAGGAACCAAGATAGCCATCGTCCCTCTCTCTGCAGGTTCCGGTGCATCGGGCTTCCCAAACGGTAGCCTTTCGCGGTGCATCCCGTTATTTCCTCGGCTTTAGCCCCGCTTTCCCCAATCCGGGAGCGAAGGAATTGAAGGTCGTCGTTGGAGACGCCCAGCCCAGCCCGGGAATCCCCTCTATTCGCGGCTTCCGCGAGCCGGAGTAGAAGTTGACTCAAGGTGAAGTGGGCCGCGACGGTGGTGAGGCCGTGCGGCTCTTCCAGCCGCCAGCCAGCTCCGTCGGTGAAGATGCGTTCACCGAAGGGTGCGCCTGCCTTAAAGCTTTGCCCGACGGCTTGCCCCAGTAGCGTAGCAATCTGACCGGTCAAGGCAAAAACCGGCCCGCACCCGCCGCACTCGTGAACGGCCCGGAGAAATTTCACATCGTCCAGCGTATTGAAATATTGTCCAGAATGGCTCACCCCCAACACGACGGTGTCCGGTCCGACCGCGATGCTCTCTGGCGCGGTGGCGAAGGTCTTTGAATCCAGCGACAGGACATGGAGTTTCGGGAATAGCCGCCGCAAATCCTCGGCGAACGCCCCGGCCAGCACCAAACTCTCCCCGGCCCCCAGGATCAGCAGGTCGAGCTGGGCGTTCTGCGCGGGTCCTCCGGTCTGGTGTGAAACCGCCTCGGCTCTCAGGGCACGGGTTAGGATGAAGCGGGTGAACGCCTCGGCGGTCCGGCGGTTGAGGGAGGAAGCATCTTCCCAGGATGTTTGAATACTGGCGATGAGCGCGGGGATTCCATCCAAGCCCTCCCGCACGGGATCTCGGACCCCGAGCATGGGGAGCTTGTCCTGAAAGTAGGGATTGGAGGGCCCCAGGGATACCCAGCCTCGCCCACCACCTGTTTCAGAACGGCGCGTCCAGTCGTCCAGGTGGGAGGGGGTCAGGGTTTGTGTAGTCTCCGGATCCCCACGGGAAAAGCCGTCCCGGAAGCTGATGGTGGAACGGGCGGTGCCGGGGTGCAAATGAATATGCGCCAATTCTCCGTCCCGCATCAGGTAGAGGTAGGCCGGCCGCTGCGGCTGAGCGTCTGGGCCCGGATTGCCGGACACGAACACGGATGCCGTTTCCGAGGCCACGACCAGGAAATCCTCTTCTGGATCTTCCGCGGCGTGGACGCCGATGTAGAGTGGTTGCTTGAAGGAAATCAGCGACACCTCCCCTGGATAGAGTGAGGACTGCAACACTGCGGCGAAAGTACCCCGGGCGTATTCCGCGAAACCCCTGGCGGCCTCGCGCAGGTCATTATGGAAGAAACCATCGACGCAGGCACGGATCAGTGCGCCGCGCTTGGATTGGTCCAGCCGTCCCTTCAAACCCCGGATGGAGAGTGATTTTTTCTCAAGGGCTTGGATCAGACCGTCCAGATGCGGGGCGGCCTTGTCGGATAGGTCTGACAGGGTCCTGCATCCCACCGCACTGACTTTATTTTCCTCCAGCCACCACCGGAAGACCTCGTCACCGACAGCATCGAACTCCCGGACAACTGCGTCCGTGAGGAGGTCCAAATGCTCGGGGTTCTCCGCCACGCTCAGGGCAAAAGCCATCCGGAAAGAATCCCCCCAACGGCCCTGGGTAAGCAATACTTCCTGAATTCCGGCGCCGAGAATGGTATCGGTGCGGATGAGCCCATCCGGGTCGCAGCCCGCCGGCTTTGCACCGAGGATCTTGGTGAGCAGGCGCTGAAGTTCCGGCCCGCTCCAAACGGTCCCGAACAGATTCACCCGCAGGGCAGGGTCGTCAGCCGCCCTCACCCAAGCGTCAATGTCCCCGTTGAAGCAAAAAAGGTGATGCTGGGTCATCCAGGATTTCGTGAGTCGTCCCTCGTTGATGCACCACCTCCTGGCGGTGTGGGCAGGCCGCCAGGACAGGGGTTGCGTGGTGTTTTGAGTCGAGGCTCCGCTGGTGGCGAAGCGCACGTGGCTTTGGGTTTGATAGATACCCTCCAAGGGTCGGACACCCCGGATCCGAGCCCAAAACCGTGCCAGCCGGTAATTTCTATCCACCGTCAAGGGCAATTTGGCCCGCTTCGGGTTCAGCCCTTTCCAACCGATGAACCCCTTTTTCGTCAGAATGAAACGTCCACCGGATTGCCCGCCCCGCACGACGATTTGCCACCACATTCTTCGTTCACGACTGGCGTGAGCTTGCGCCGGGGAGGCACGATTAACTTTCCCTAAAACAACTACGTTCCCACAGAAAAGCCGGACTGCGGAACCTGTGCAGGTGGTCTCAAAATCGCTCCATGAGGTGAGCAACCCGAGCACCTGGCCGGCGATGAGTGCCGTGATGGCTACACTCAGGAGATCAATGAGGGGCCCTTCGGGGAGGAGTTGTGACAGCGACAGTGCCGTCAATACATTGAACAAAGGTCCTGCCAGGGCAGTCACGCTAGTACGCCAGCCCCGGGCGGGTGCCGGGACGGAGGGTGCTTCGGGCACCGGAGAAAATCCCGGTATGAAAATTCGTTGCGCGGGAAGGACGCTCCGCAAGGCAATCCGCGCTCGGGTGTCGGCAAGGCCCTCAAGGAAACTACCGCTCCAGTAGCCCGGGGTGATGATGGCGGCGACTGCCGCGTGTCCAGCTTCGTGGAGGAGAACTGCCGCGAAAAGTCCAAGCCGTAGGGCCATCCCCCCTAGCAGGACCCATCCACAAGGCCCGAGGCTGTCAGCCGGCGTGGCGAGGAGTCCCCGCTCGGAGGCTATCCAGGTTGCCCCGGCGATGGCCTCGGGGATGATTCGTTGTCCACAAAGCAACCATCCGGGAACCCGGGATCGCCCATTCCATATCAATTCCCATAATAGTCGCCGGGAGTTGCCGAAACGTTCTACGGCACTCATGCAGTAAAGGGGTATGGAGGGCAACCAAAGGGCGGCATGTCGTCCCGCGAGAAGGAGCAGTCTTAGCGCCAAGAAGGCAACCATGATCAGGCGCTGATCCTCAGCTTTTTGTTCCCGCCCTCGGTCCCCAGGATCGGCACCAACCTTTGGCGCTGACCACATAGTTTCTGTTTAGCTTCTGATCCATGCGATAGGAAAAAATGGCGCAGGGTCCCCACGCATCTTCCTCTGAACCGCTGTAAAGCTGGCAATTACTGCAAGACGCCCCTTCCGCCTTGTGAAATTTGGATGTGTCAACTGTAGCGCCGTCCTCCTTATAACCCAGCGCTATTGCTTGCCGGTCGGTTTCCGGGAGTTTGGGTATCTCGGTTGAAACCCCGGTAACCGCTCGGCTGCCACGCGCTTCTGCACGGCGGTTGAATAGAAGATTCGCGGCGGGAGCCAAGGTCAGGCTCACGAGGCCGGTCTTTAATAAGCGGCGGCGATGATCATTGATGAGGGTGTTATTGGACATGGCGACGGTCCTCCATTAGGGTGATTGCTTCTTGGTTTGCAGCCTGGCCGGCCGCTTCCCCCCACTTCCCGTTTGATCTCTTACCGGAAAGTGATAACCAAGATAAACCTGCCGTGGAGGGTAGGAAATCGGCATTACCCTGATTTGCACCTAGGGGAATCCCCTAGGCGATGATCTAGTCCTGTCCTTCAACCCAAAAAGCCGCGAAGCGAGCCAATTCTGCTCCGGTCTTGAGACCTAGTTTTTCCTTGATATTGGTGCGATGCGTCTCGATGGTCTTGACGCTTCTGTTGAGTTTTTCGGCGATCCGCCGGGTGCCTAACCCAAACCCGACCAGCCGTAGTACTTCGAACTCGCAGTTGGTGAGGCTGGCGACGGGGTCGGCGATGCCCGGCTCGTAAGAGCGGGAACTGATGCGTTCCATGATCAGGCTATGCATGTCATCGCTCAGATAGATACCCCCCTCCAGGATGCGGCGTATTGCAGACAGGATGTTTAAGGTAGCCTGATGCTTCATGATGTAACCCTTCGCACCCAGTCGCAATGTGCGTTCAGCGTAAAGGGCTTCTTCGTGGAAACTCATGACCAGGATAGGGAGTTGGGGATAGCGTGCCCTGAGGGTAGTGATAAGGTTCAATCCAGAAACGCCTTGGAGGGAAATATCGACGATTACCAAATCGTGATGGCAACGGCTTACTGCGATCAGGGCTTCTTCGGCGTTGCCAGCCTCGCAGCAGAGTTGCAGATCAGCTTGAAGATTGACCATTTGCGCCACCCCCTGCCGCACGATGGGGTGGTCGTCGACAATCAGAATCCTGGCCTTCGCCTGGTTGTCATTGGATTCGCTGGACAAGGTCCTGACCCTCCGAGTTAATAGGACCGGTAACCAGGACTGACGTGCCGCCGTCCTGGTTCTTCCGGATTTCGATCGCCGCCCCGATGAGATCGGCTCGGCACTGCATGCTGCGCAAACCCAGCGTTGCGTTGGTCTTCGGGTTTTGGACGCGGAAACCGTTGCCGTTGTCCTCGACCGATAGCACGTATTGATCTTCCACTTTCGAAAGCCTGATGTCGATCCGTTGCGCTTGGCTATGCCGCAAGGCGTTGCTGACAGCTTCCTGAGCAATGCGATACAGGTTCAGTGCCGTGGTTTTGCTCAGCGAATGCAGGCCATTCGTACAACTGAAATCGCACTGGATTCCAGAAAAGCCGTGTGCGTGTCCCGCAAGATGGTTGAGGGCAGATGCCAGACCGCCCGTTTCCAGCGCGACGGGATAAAGCCCGCGTGACAGTGAACGGACCATGGCTATCGCTTCGCCGAGAAACTGCTCGATTTGACGGACGGCGGGAATTTCCGGTGTCGGGGTGGTCATGTGCAATTGGATCAGGGAGCTAACCATAAAGGAAATCCCGGTGAGCTGTTGCCCTAAACCATCATGCAATTCCTGACCAATAATTTTTAGCCGGGCCTCACTGATCTCATTCATTACCTGCTCCAGGCGGCGGCGCTCGGTTAACGCTTTTTGCAGTTCCCGGTTGGCGCGAGTGAGTTCTTCGGTACGTACTCGCACTCGCTCTTCCAGATCTTCATTGCAACTCTTTAATGTCGCCAGCGCTTTTGCCCGTTCGGCACTGACGGTCCCCAAGAGGAGTCCGGTGATTGCCATGATGTCGGCAAACACGCACCCGCGGATCAGGCTCTCCATCGCTGAATCCGTCGCGAACGGGCCAGTACCCTGCGCTGTGCCATGGATGGCGATGAGGGATACAAGAAGAGCCACACTGGCGGCCCCGAAAGTTCCGAACCGAAGCGCGCTCCAGATGGCAAACGGAAACATTGACAAGGAGACCGGGAAATAGCCTAGACCAGCAAATCTTGGATTACCGAAGATTGCTTGACCGACCACTGTCAAGGCAAGCAACAAGGCCAAAGCTTCCATGGCCTTCGTGGACGACATCTTCACCGGGATCACGCGGATTGCGGCAACCCCGGTAAGAAGAATCGGGCTGACCAGGATTATGCCCAAACCATCCCCAAGCCACCAGGTCAAGAAGGTTGGCCCAATATCGGCAAAAGCTATCTCTCCGCCGACAAACAGCGCCAGCATGCCAAACGAAGCGCTCACGATCGTGCTGACGACAGAGCCGAACAGGGCCAGCGCGAGCACATCGGATACCTTGTCCAAGGTATCCGAAAAGTTGTTCTGGCGTTTGAGCAATACGGTTCCGATTAATGGTTCCAAGGTATTGCCCAAAGTGATGATGGATAGGGTGACGAGGGGTACGTCGGTCCCGGCGTTAGCGATGAGGGCGCCCAAGGCGATGCCTGGCCACACGCGATAGCCGCCCATCAGGGTTGCGGCAAGGGCGATGCCACTGGGGGGCCAAAACAACGTAACTGTTTGGCCGACAACAGCATAGGCTAGCCCGAGTTTGGCTGTCGTCAGATAGAGAACACAGACGCTCACTATCCACAGAAAATCCCGCAATGGCTTTTCCTCCGCTGCTATCAAAGCGTTCGGCTTGATGATGGTAAGTGGCTGCTTGCACTTGCAAGAGAAACTGCAATCTCGACCGCCCAAGTCAGAAACCAGGATGGCCCTGTTGAGTCTCCTGTATGCAGTCACCGTGGATTGAGGGATTCACTTACAACCCGATTAGACATTTCAAGCCACTATAGCAGGGCGAAATCTCACTGAGTTAAGGTCTGCGTATCGTGCCCAAATTCCCAACCCGGTGGGGCGGGTACGTTAATGTCCAAGGACCCGATGCTGGAAACTTGTGAACCGGTGACGGCAATTACACCTTGTTGAAGGTGAGTTTATGCGGAGGAGCCGTCATGGCCTATGTCGAGCCGCCAGTCCCAAGCATTGGATTAATCCATGCCTCTCCAGTAGCCGCTGGTAAATACGGCAGACGTACCCCAGCTAATCCGACGAGGAGCGCTGATCAATAAGGATGCGCGATCGGGCCGCTTGAGCGTGCGGCTACTTCCGTTGCAGCCGCAGGGAATTGAGCACCACGGAAACCGAACTCAGCGCCATGGCGAGCGAGGCGACCATGGGGTTGAGTTTGCCGAAGGCGGCGATGGGGATGGCCAGGGTGTTGTAGCCGAAAGCCCAAGCCAGATTCTGCTTGATGATCTTCAGGGTTTCGGTGCTGATTTCCAGTCCGTCGGCGACCTTGGTGATGTCGCCATTGACGAGGGTCAGGTCGGCGGTTTCGATGGCGACATCGGTGCCGGTGCCGATGGCGAAGCCGACATTGGCGGCGGCGAGGGCAGGTGCATCGTTGATGCCATCGCCGATCATGCCGACGTGTTTGCCCTCGGCTTGCAGTTCGCGGACGATCTCCAGTTTCCGCTCCGGACGGGCTTGGGCGATCACGGTGTTGATGCCGACCTGGCGCGCCACGAAGTGGGCGGCGGCTTCAATATCGCCGGTGACCATGATCGTCTCGATCCCCATGCGGTGCAGCCGGGCAATGGCTTCGGCGGCGTTGGCGCGGGGCCGGTCGGCGATGCCGAACAGCGCGGCAGGCTTACCATCGATAACGCAGAACACGGGGGTCTTGCCTTCCCCGGCAAGGTCAGCGTGCCGGTTCTTGAAAGCGCTCAGCTTGACGCCACCCTCTTCCATCCAGGCGAGATTGCCGATGATCAGCTCATGGTCCTGCACCCTGGCTTTGAGACCCCGACCCGGGATGGCCTCGAATTCATCGGTGGCCTGTATTGGGTAACCCAGTTCCTTGGCGTAAGCGACCAGGGCTTTGCCCAGGAAATGTTCCGAGTGCAGCTCGGCGGAGGCGACCAGTGTGATGATGTCCTCATCCGACAGTTTCGAGACATTGCTGAAATCGGTCACGAAGGGCTTGCCTTCGGTGATGGTGCCCGTCTTGTCAAAAATGATGGTGGTGAGGTGGGTGGCCGTTTCCAGGCTCTCGCCATTGCGAATGTAGATGCCACGCTGGGCGGCCTGTCCGGTGCCGACCATGATGGCGGCGGGTGTGGCGAGCCCCAGGGCGCAAGGGCAGGCGATCAAGAGGACGGTGATGCCGGTGGCGAAAGCGGTGGTGAAGCCGGCTCCGGCCAGCAGCCAGCTGGTAAAGGTCAAGCCACCGATGATCATGACGCTGGGCACGAAGACGGCCGAAATGCGGTCGACGGTTTTCTGGATGGGCAGTTTCGATGACTGGGCCTGATCGACCATGTGGATGATACCGGCGAGCACGGTATCGGCGCCAATCGCGGTGACCCGCACCTGCAGGGCGCCGGTGCCGTTGATGCAGCCACCGACGACTTCATGGCCGGGCGCTTTCACCACCGGCAGACTTTCGCCGGTCAACATGGCTTCGTCCACCGTCGACAGGCCCTCGGTGACCACCCCATCGGTGGGGATTTTCTCTCCGGGCCGGATCAGAACCAGATCATCAAGCACGAGATCATCGACTGACACGGTGATGACCTCGCCATTGCGTAGCAGATTGGCGGTCGGGGGCTGCAGGTCGAGCAGCCGGCGAATGGCCGCGTGAGCGCGCCCTTTGGCTTTTTCTTCGAGGTAGCGGCCCAGCAGCACAAAGCAGATGATGCCGGAGGCGGCATCGAAATACAGGTAAGGCCGTCGGGAGAACAGGGCGGCTGTACTGTAGATATACGCCGCGCCCACGCCCAGCACGATCAGGCTGTCCATGTTGGCGGAGCGTTGCTTGGCCAGTTTCAGGGCCTTGGTCAAAAAGGGTTTGCCGGACCAGAAGACAATCGGCGTGCTCAAGATCAGCTGCGCCCAGCGCCAGAATGTGCCCTTCCAGTCCGCCATGGCGATGACGGTCACCGGCACGCTGAGCACTGCGGCGACAATGGCTCGCCTCCGCGATTCGGCGATACGTTGCTCCTCGCGCTCCATCAATAGCTTGCGCTGCGTTAGGGTGTCGAGCGGCAGGGCCTTGTAGCCGGTGCGCGCGACGAGATCGTAGACGTCTTCCTTGGGAAGATCGCCAAACACCACCCCGATCTCGGAGGCCATGCTGACGTTGGCGCTGCGGATGCGCGGATCGCGTCTTAAAACCAGTTCGATCAGCAGGGCGCAAGAGGCACAGGTGATGCCCTCCACGGCAAACGGGATTTCCTGGTTCTTGCCGGTACGCGTGAGTCTCTCGATCTCACCCACGACGGGCTTCCGCTCCTTGCCGAGGTTGGGGATCACGGCATCCAGCAAGGTATAGAGTTTGGTTGCCGGTAGCTCGGCCGGATTGAAATGGATCACCAGGCCGCCAAGGCCGGGGATTGCGCGAATGTCCCGGATGGCGGGGCGTTTCCGTAGCAGGATTTCTAGCGCGTAGAGCCGTTCCGGGGAGTTCCTGAGGCTAGGTACGCTGATACGAATCCTGCGTCTGAGCCGATGTTCCAGTTGGAAATAACGTGTATTCAAGTCAGCTGCTGCCGTGCCGGTCATAGCCATGGTCCTTGGGGCGGGTCCAAACTCATGCCGGTTTGGGCAGTCTTGCTTGAACCGATAAGTAGATGAGATAGAGTGTCGCGGCCCATTCGTAACGGTGGGTCCACGGCCTTGGGAGCCATTCGGTGGTGATGTGATGCCAGTGATATTTGATCAGGTACAGCATGACCAGATCGTTCAGGAATTCCTTGATCCATCGTGGTTGCAGATCCGGGTTGGCGGGATCGCTTCCCGTGAAGCGCCGGAGCATGATCTTCATTGCCTCGGCTGTCTCACGCAGCTCCTGCAGCTTCGCCCTCAGCCAGCGGGAAACCGCTGTTTGAGCGGATTGCAGCCGTTCGGTAAGCGATTGGTTGGCGGCGGGCCTGAGCACTAGCGCCCGCGATGAGGTCTGCAGGGGCTTTTGACCCAAGGACTGGATAACGGCTTGCAGGTGCTTGACCACGTCCGTGAAACCACAGACGGTGGATAAATAGCGGATGGCTAATTTGCCCTTGCCCGCCAGAAGATCGACCCGGTAAATTCCTTCCTGTGACTGGATTCCAGCAACCAACTCGGTTGCCGCGTGCGGCTCACAGAGTTCAGGGGGCAGATCGAACCGTAAATGACCCTCATCACGGTAACGCAAAAGAACCTGTTCTGATATGGACATGACTCAACCGCACGGAATGGCTTGGGAGGAGAGCGGAATGAAAGCTCAGGCCGGTTTGCCTTCGCTGCCGGCATCATCAGCGGATTCCCGACTCTCCGCAACCAGGTCCTCCAGGTTCTCCTTCTGGTGCAGGACAAAATCCTTGCCTTGCTCGGTGACACGGGTTGCGGATGCGATGATTTCCTTGCGGTATTTGTGTACCAGATAGCCGGTGGCGACACCAAGACTAAAAACCAGTACGGGATGTTTTGCGAGAATGCTCATGAAACTTTTTCCTGTGGATGTTTGGGTGGCCGCTGCTACACCGACAGCAGCGCCAGTGTATTGCGCGGCTTTGGCCACGCCATGGCTGGCGCTTGGCATGTGCCCCTTGATGGCTGCCGCGCCACTGGTGGCGTGTTGCATCGTAGCGTGGTGATGCGCGGCGGTGTTGGCCGCCGCGCCGTGTACATGGGCCATAAGGTACTGCTCCTTGTTGCTAGGGTGGGGATGCGGGTGTTCTTCGGGTTTCGAGGATGGGGGCGCCGGGAGGGTGGACCCGATGCCGCCTAGTATGACGCCGCTGGCGCCGTGCCATCGCCAACCAGTTCATCCTCATGCAGCATCCGGTATATACCCTGGCAGCCTTCGCAGCAAAATTGCTTTAGTCCTGAGGTAGTGATGAGGACAAAGCCCGGGGCTTCGATCGGCAACTGACACAGGTCACAGTTTTTGTTCTCGTCACTCACGGGTGCTGGCCTCTGCTACGCCAAATATTTCGCGAAGGCGGCGGATTATCCGCCGCTGAAAATAAAGCTTATACCACCCCGTAAATCAATCCAATGGTTTTCTGATATTGCTCCACCCTACCAAATAGAGAGTCAGCGGCTTCAGTGACAGCTGAAACCGGCGGGTGCGGTCTCTCCGTTAGCATTCCCGCCGCTGATGACGCGGCTGGAAGCGCGCATGAGGGCGATGCGCATGGCACCCGTCAGTGCCGCGCCCACGCCCATTTGCGCGGCTATGGCCGGCAGCAGAATCAGGGAGGCGAATGCCAGCCCCGTGCCGATGATCAGAGCGGTGGGTTGGGGCTGTTGAACGGTGGCTAGGGCTTTGCTGGAACTCATTGCGATGACCTCTGGGTTGATCGTTGGGGGAAATGCATCGTTAACTAGAATTCAATCTTTGTGCCATTCCCTGTAAAGCCCGGAAATCGCGGCATGGCGGCAAGGTGGAGGCCAGGACAGCTCCCGAATTGCGGCATATGCCGCAGTGGAGTGCGTGAAATGCCGCACTTTTTT
>JAJRDJ010000502.1 GCA_028678445.1 Methylococcaceae bacterium | reverse complement strand
TGATACTTTCAGCGGGTCACCGGCCATTGCGTCACAAGGGGCTAAGGTTTATACAATGGACCGTTCATCACGCAATCGTCTCACCGAAAAACTCCTCCCTCAATTCAGTGGGAACACTCTCTTTGACGCCATAGCCAGAGGGGTATGCGCTGCCGGCTGCCTGCCGCGCAAGGAACTGTTTGAGGCCTGGGAGGTCGCCCGGCGTGTGCGCCGCCGCTTCCGCGGCGGGCGGATCGTTGACCTGGCCTGCGGTCACGGTCTGCTGGGACAGATCCTCCTGCTCCTTGACGACAGTTCTGCGCTGTCTCTGGCCGTTGACCGGCGTATCCCGGCAAGTGCTGCCACCCTGGCCGCCGTGCTGCGCGGGCAATGGCCGCGCCTGCAGGAGCGCATTCTGTTTGTAGAGGCTGACCTTGCCCAGGTGCCGCTTCGTGCCGATGACCTGGTCGTTTCGGCCCATGCTTGCGGTGGCCTGACTGATCTGATCCTCGCCCGGGCCGTTGAGACAAGGGCCCGAGTCGCGGTGCTCCCCTGCTGTCACGACCTCGATGGTGCCGACCTCGGTGGACTGGAGGGCTGGTTGGATGGCCCACTGGCCATGGATGCGGCCCGTGCTGCCCGTTTGCGCGCACAAGGTTATCGGGTGGTCACACAGTTGATCCCCTCGGAGATCACGCCGCAAAACAGGCTGCTGCTGGCCGAACCGGAATGAAGTGAAGTGTCCTGCCCGCATAAATAGCCACTTGGCTCGACGCCAGACGGCTATTTCTTAGGCGCTGTTAGTTTATCTCCCTGATCCACCAGCAAGAGAAACGATGCAAGCCTGCGGGAATTTTTCTAAAAAAAACGGCCACCCAGCTCGCTTGCCGGGTGGCCGTTGGTCCGGGTGGAAAATGCGTTAAGATTTCTTGCCTTTTTGATTGGCACCTTTGTCTTTGCCCGCCTTGTGGTCGTGTTCACCCTTGCCTTTGCCGTGACCTCCGGGGGCCTCCCAGCCAATTTGCCCGGCCTTCAACGCCTTGAACTCCGCAGAGCCGGGCTTGATGCCGAGACTCTGGGCCAGCGCACCCCACCCCTTCTTGCCGTTGGCCCGGTAACGGGTTAACACCTCATCCATCGGTCGGCCGGAAGTGCGTGCCAACCAGAAGCAGAGTGCTGCGTCGGATGGGTCGCCGACGGCGAGGAACACGCGGTCAAGCTCAGCTCCGGACGCGCCGAAATGTGCACCGAGACCAGCGCGAAAATCACCAAAATCGGCATCGGCGCTGATCCTTAAGCTATCCATGTAGCCATCCAGGTCGGCATGCGCCAGACCCGTCACAAGAGTGACGAGCACCAGGGCACCCAATAGTTTATTGATCATCATCGTCGCTCCCTTCTTCTTGGCAACAGGTTATAAACTTCCGGCACCATCAATGCGTCCCTGCGCATGGCCTGATAATTCGCACAAAACATGCCATCAGAATAGATTTTTTCGGTCGCAATAATATCAACAGGTTGACTCAAATGGACAGGAGGGGAGCTGACAAAAAACGGCAGTGACATACGTTTAATTTCATCGTGATCGTTGACCCCGGGATGGAATTGCTGGGAGAATTCAACAAATCGAAAAATCGGGGTGCCAACCGTTTCGTCAGATGAGGATGCCATGAATATCCATTCGTTAGTATTGCCCCTTTGCACTGTTCTGCTGCTTGCCTCCTGTACTCCGGCGAAGAGTCCTGTCACGTTGACAGCTGAGGAGTCGTCAAAACCAAAGGTGGCGCTGGTGCTGGGTGGAGGCTCAGCGCGCGGCTTCGCGCATGTTGGCGTCATCCGGGCGTTGGAGCAGGAAAAGATCCCTGTCGACCTGGTGGTGGGAACCAGTGTGGGCAGCCTCATTGGCGCCATCTATGCGCACGACAGGAACAGCTTCGAATTGGAATGGACCGCCTACGCACTTGAGAAAGATGAGATCTTCGACTACGGATTGCTGAACGCGTTCACGGGTATGGGCGCAGCCAAAGGGGAGAGGCTCGAGGCCTTCATCAAGGGCAAGGTCCCGACCGAAAACATCGAGGACCTCAAGATCCCCTTCGCCGCAGTGGCGACGGACTTGAACCGGGGAACCAAGGTCGTACTGGACACGGGTTCGGTCGGAAGGGCCGTGCGGGCCAGCAGCGCCATCCCGGGGGTGTTCCAGCCGGTCGAACACCAGGGCAAACTCCTGGTCGATGGCGGATTGATCGATAATGTCCCGGTATCTGTGGCCCGGGACAAGGGGGCCGACATCGTGGTTGCCGTGGATATCGGCAAACAGGTGAGCAACTTCAACATTGTCGATATCATCGATGTGATGCTTCAATCCATCACCATTATGAACGCCGAGAATGCCAAATTCAGAAAACGCGAGGCGGATATCCTGATCGAGCCGAAGGTTGGTGACGTAGGAATGTTAGACTTCACCCAGAAGAAGCGGTGCATGCAGGCCGGCATTGAGGCGACTCAGAAGATGATACCGGAGATCAAGGCGGCGATCGAGGCTTGGGAAAGGAAGAAGCAAGAGCAAAGCCGTTAAATGCGCCAATTTCATCCTGACCAAGGCGGCAGGAAGTCAGCGCTAGACACCGCTTGGAAGCAGCCATTGAGAAATGGCGGAACAGCGCTACTATTAAAGCCGAATTTCAGGAACCAACCGGCGTCCGACCTCCCGTAGCGCGATATTCATAAGGAGAAGCCCCATGAACCCAAAATCCCTCCCGGTCGAAACCCTGCGTCTGCAGGAGAGTCGCGACAAAAAGGTTCCCTGGAAAAAGTGGGGACCTTATCTCAGTGAACGCCAGTGGGGCACAGTGCGGGAGGACTACAGCGAAGGGGGTGACGCCTGGAATTTCTTCACCCATGAGCAGTCCCGCTCCCGCGCCTACCGCTGGGGCGAGGACGGCATCGCCGGCATTTCCGACGAC
>JAJRDJ010000501.1 GCA_028678445.1 Methylococcaceae bacterium | reverse complement strand
GCATCTGGCCATGGGCAACGCGGATGCGCGCCAGCGGGATCAGCGCCTCCAGTTCGCGGACCATTTTCTCCATCGTCTCGATCTTGTTGTGCAGGAAGTACACCTGCCCGCCGCGCTTGATCTCACGGAGGATGGCCTCCTCGATCAGCCCCCCGTCCCACTCGCTGACGAAGGTCTTGATCGCGTGCCGGTTGGGCGGCGGCGTGGCAATGATGGAAATATCCCGAAGGCCCGACAGCGCCATGTTGAGGGTTCGCGGAATCGGCGTGGCCGTCAGGGTCAGGAAATCCAGCTCGCTGCGCAGCTTTTTGAAATGTTCTTTCTGGGTAACGCCAAACCGCTGTTCCTCGTCGACGATCACCAGCCCAAGATCCTTGAAGCCGACATCCTTCTGCAGAATTTTGTGGGTGCCGATCAGAATATCGATTTTGCCCTCGGCCAACTCATGTACCAGCTTATCCTGCTGTTTCTTCCCGACGAACCGGGAGATGGCCTCGACCCGGATCGGCCAGTCGGCAAAGCGGTCACGAAAGTTCTGGAAATGCTGCTGGGCCAGCAAGGTCGTGGGTACCAGCACCGCCACCTGCCGGCCATTCTGTACCGCAATGAAAGCGGCGCGCATGGCGACCTCGGTCTTGCCGAAGCCGACATCGCCGCAGATGACGCGATCCATCGGCTGGGGTGAGGCCAGATCCCTGATGACATCGAGAATGGCGGTTTCCTGATCCGGGGTTTCCTCGAATGGAAACCCGGCCGCGAAACTCGCATATTCCTCGCTGATCGTGGTGTGACTATGGCCCTGTCGCGCCGCACGCTTGGCGTAGATATCCAGCAGTTCCGCCGCGACGTCGCGCACACGCTCAAGTGCCTTGCGCCGGGCCTTTTGCCATTGCTCGCCGCCCAGCCGGTGGAGTGGCGCGGACTCGGCACTGGCGCCGCTATAGCGGCCGATGAGATGCAGCGAGGATACCGGCACGTAGAGGGTGTCCTGGTTCGCATATTCCAGCGTCAGAAATTCCGTTTCGATGCCACCCACGGTCAATTTGGTGAGCCCCATGAAGCGCCCGACGCCATGATCCTGATGCACAACCGGGGAGCCGATATCCAGTTCCTCCAGGTTGCGCAGGATCTGGTCGAGCTTATGGCCCGTGGTCGAGCGACGGCGGCGGCGCTGCTGGACTTTTTCACCGGACAGCTGCGATTCGGTGATGATGGCCAGCGCCGGTTTGCTGAGCCACAGGCCGTGATCCATTGGCGCCACGACCAGGCAGATGGGATCGCCGCCGTCCACGAAGTGCGTCCAGGACTCGATGACTTTCGGTTTGACCCGGTGGCGGGCCAGGGTCTCCAGCAGTGCCTCGCGATGCCCGGCGGTCTCGGCCACGAACAGGACGCGCCCGGCTTGCCCGCTGATGAACGTGGTCAGTGCCTCGGCGGGTGCCTTTTGCCGGGCATTCAGAGCGAGCGGGGGCAGCGGCCGGCAGTCATAGTGAATCGCCGTGCTGCGCCCCGCTTCGGCCATCTCCCCCGCATCGAGGTGGATCAGCGGGTTCCCGGTCAGGTATTCGCGCAGCGCCGATGGGGGAATAAACAGGCGTTCGGGCGGTAGCGGTGGGCGGTCAGGATAGTTTCTGCGCTGTTCATAGCGCGCCCGGGTATCGGTGAAAAACTGCTCCGCCGCCTGCTCGATCGGACCATGCAGTACCACCGTGGTCTGCGCCGGCAGATAGTCGAACAAGGTCTCGGTCTTTTCGACGAACAACGGCAAGTAATAGTCAGTGCCGCCCGCTGCGATGCCTTTGGATATCTCCTGATAAAAAGAATTATTTAATGAGGCTTCGGGAAACTGGGCGCGGAACCCCTGCCGGAACCGCTTGATTGCCGCATCGTCAAAAGGGAATTCCCGGGCTGGAAAAAGATTGATTTCCTTAACCTTGTCGGCGGAGCGCTGGGTTTCGGGGTCGAAAACGCGGATGGACTCGACCTCATCATCGAAGAGCTCAATACGATACGGGACATGACTGCCCATCGGAAACAGATCGAGTATTGAGCCCCGGATGGCAAACTCGCCATGCTGTAGCACCTGATTGACATAGTTGTAACTGACGCTTTCCAGCCGCTGGCGAGTTTCCTCAAGGCGCAATCGGCTGCCGGGTTTCAGGACAAAGGTATTGCCTAGCACATGGCCACGCGGACTCAGGCGTTGCATGAGCGTTGCAACCGGCGTCAGCAAAACCCCCTCCGTGTTTTGAGAGAGTTCGGCCAGTGCTTTCAACCGTTCGGAAATGATTTCGGGCAGCGGCGAAAACGTATCGTAGGGCAGCGTTTCCCAATCCGGAAAATGCAGGACCGGTGAGGCACTGCCCAGGAAGAAACGAATCTCGTGCTCCAGCCGCACCGCTGTCTGGGTGTCCTCGGTAACCACCAGAAAAAGCCGCCGATCACGCCGGATGGCTTGAGCCAGTGCCAGCGCGTCGCCGCAGCCGGCAAGATTCCGCCAGGTGACAGGCTGGGCGGGGCTTTCGGATGTCACCGGAGTCATAGGGGAAACCCCTGATATCACGCGTGGAGATTGGTTCATATTTTCATAAGTTTCAAAGCCTGGTCACCGTGAAGAATGCTTCGGTCTAGTGTGCAGGTGTCAACGGGTAAGCAGCGATTCGGTGTGGGGTTTTTGGGGCTGCCCCCGTAACTTGTCTTGCCCACTTATGGCGGAAGCATTAAAGGTTAAGAAAAGCTTTACATCCATTGTGCAAGGATTACTTGTTTTATCCGCACCATTTTTTGATTATACTTGTTTAGGGTAAGCCGAATCTTAATCCACCGACTCAAACCACAACCCAGAGAGGTAAATCATGAGCACTGATCTTGAAAGACTGTCAGCAGAAGAATTGGCCGATGTCATCGCCAACGCCCAACGGGCTCTGAAGGAAATACAGAATAGTAAACGCCGGGGGGTTATCGCCCAAATCAAGGAACTGGCTGCCTCCATTGGTGTAACTGTCGAAATTATTGATGGCGAAAAATCTATCGCGCCCAAGCGTGGCGGCAAGGTCGCACCGAAGTATCGCAACCCTAACGATCCCGAGCAGACCTGGACGGGCCGCGGCATGAAGCCGCGCTGGCTGCAGGCACTGGTCGATCAGGGCCATGATGCCAACGATTTTGCCATCTAACTAGAACTCGAGCGGTGAAAGGGGTCTATCCACTGCGGATATACCCCTTTTTTTCGTCCGCAGGTCCTCGCCCGACAGAAAAGCGCCGAAACTGTTTAATCAATAAACCTTCGCGTCAATCCCGCATAGGCATCGATTCGCCTATCTCGCAGAAATGGCCAGATGCGCCGCACATCCTCAGAGCGCCGCCGGTCAATAGTTACCCGCAAAACCCGCTCCTCGCTGGCATCGGCATGGATTAACCATTCGCCCTGCGGCCCTGCCGCGAAACTGTTCCCCCAAAACAGGATACCCTGACTTTGGCCGCTAGGGTCCGGTTCCTGTCCAACCCGGTTGCAGGCAATAACCGGCAAGCCATTAGCCACGGCATGGCCGCGCTGGACCGTAATCCAGGCATCCATCTGACGTTCGCGTTCAGCCTCGG
>JAJRDJ010000089.1 GCA_028678445.1 Methylococcaceae bacterium | reverse complement strand
GGCCGGCGACCGCCGCACCCGCGCCTCCCGCCGGCGGCGGTTGCTCGCCGTAACCGCCCGCCGCTTGTTGTGTAACCAACCCCAATCCGAGATTGGGGATCATCAGCAGTGCTGCAATCAAGAAAATGAAAAGTTTACTGCGGTGCATGGCTCCCTCCTGAATAAAAAAAATACCGGCGCTGATCACTCCTGAGAATTACAGCGCCGGACCTCTGTTTCGTGCGGGCAGGTAAAACCACCCGCATGCAAACACCCGGGAATTCTTTATCCTTTGACCCGTATCACTCCCCAAATTCCCCATAAATACATATTACTCCCGCAAATCGGGCGAGTCAACAGGCGCGTGTAAAAACACGATTAATGAGCGACCCCCAAATCCGCCTCCTCTGCTACAATTTATATATGGAGCGTCCACTCATTCAACAAATCCAGTCATTTGCCATTCCGGACGGCCTGCGTAAGACCCTCCTCGACCTCGCCGGCGAAGCCGAAAAATTGTCCCCCTCGCTGAGCAAGAGAACCGCCTGGAGAGTCGGCTATGCCCTCGAAAGAATCGCCAGCGAAGCCGCCGACGCAAGCCTCGACGTCCACTGGTGGGAGATCTACCTGTATATGCTCGGAAAATACGCCGCAGAAGCCGGCCCAACCGGCCAGGCGGTCGTCGACCTCGCCCGTAAGGCCGTTTCGCCCCTCCGATCTCACTTCGGCCCCTACCAGCCGGTCACCCTGCGCCTCATCGACGCCGATACCGTGCGCGGCGTCTGCCTGCTCAGTGACACACTCGAAGAGCCTCAGAACAGCATGGTCGCTCCCAATGCTATCTCGCTGGCCCAGGCTCATTTCAATCCGCACGCCTGGTTCCGCGCCATCTATGCCGGCAAAGCCCCGGTCGGCTTCGTCATGATCGTCGATGATGACCAGACGCCAGAGTATTTCCTTTGGCGCTTCATGATCGCCACACCCTTCCAGAGGCGCGACTACGGCCGCCAAGCGATCGAACGCCTGGTCGATTATGTGCGCACCCGTCCCAACGCCAGAGAGCTGGGCGTGAGCTGCGGTGAAGGCCCCGGCAGCCCGCGCGGCTTCTACGAAAAAATCGGCTTCATCAGCACGGGCGAGGTTATCGATGATGAGCTGGTTTTGAAATTAGCTTTGTGATTGTTAGGAGAGTGCCAGATGACTACCCGCAAGACCCTCATTTTTTCCATCCTTGCCGCCAGCCTGATCCTTACCGCCATCACACTGACTGTCCCTCGCGCCAGCGCCCAACCCACCTACCAGCCCGTCCAGGTACTGCGCATCCAGCCGTACCGCTGCCTGCCGCTCGGCGACCGCAGCGGCATCTTCCAGGAGATCCACGTACCCTCTGCCAGCATGGTGATCCTGGTCAGCCCCTGGTACATGGAAGGCCCGCAGTACGCCAGGGATTATGTCACAAACACCGCCCTGCGCCCAACCCTGGGTGAGGCGCCCATCGACAACCCGCGTGACTACTGGGCTGGCGAACCCACGTGGGCCGAAGACGTGATGGGCATCGGCGCCGCCTGGGCGCAGTATTGGATCTATCCCGCCATCGGCCCGCTGCCAGACGGGCGCTCCCTGACCGTGCACTGGGAGATGGAGATGCTCAAAGCCGTCTCCGACGGCGACTCAACCGCCCCGGCCGGCACTGTCTACATCAACGACTGCACGATTGTCTGGGGAGAGTAATATCGCATTCTGAGCCGCTAAGAGCGCAAACGGTAACTAATAAAGTGACTGTCAATTTGGAGTTGACAGTCACTTGAAGGTGAGAACCGTGCTGCAGGCGCGTCAAACAGCCGCGCCCATTAACCCCTCAAACCTTGGGAAATCTTGGGAAGCCCACTCGGGCAAGCTAAGTGCTGCCTAAGCCGCTCGGATTCTTCTTTTCTTGCTTCTGCTTGCGCTTTTCTTTGATCGTCAGCTTGGGCTTCTTGCGCTGTTCTTTGCCAGCCTTATCTTTACTGCCTTTATCACCCATAGGAATTCTAACCTCCGCGTAATTACCAAATTCGTGTGGTTAACCTTGCGCCGATTTTACTCCATCCCGGCGCAGATTTCAATAATTTTACCTTAACAATACCTCGCCTTATTTTTGGCGAGGTATTGTTTTTCACACTCGTTTTTTGTACACCCTCATCGCAAAGAAATGAGCCACGAGCGTAATTCCGAGGCACCACGCAAGAGCAACCCATAGTTCCTTGCCCACCGGCTGATTTGACAGCAGGGCGCGAATGGCTTCCACGATCGAGGTCACCGGCTGATTTTCGGCAAAAGCGCGAACGCCCGACGGCATCGATTTGGTGAGCACGAACGCCGAACTGATAAATGGCAGTAAGATCAGCGGGTAGGAAAAGGCGCCTGCACCGTCCACCGATTTTGCGGACAGCCCGGCAATCGCCGCGATCCAGGTCAAGGCCAGGGTAAACAGCGCGAGGATACCGGCCACGGCAAGCCATGACCATACCCCTGCCGGCGAGCGGAAGCCCATCATGAGCGCTACGAGAATGATTGCGACAACCGAAATCGCAATCGATACCAGCGAGGTCAGCACGTGCCCCCACAGCACGGTGGAACGGGCAATCGGCAAGGAGTGGAACCGTTCGAAGATGCCACTTTGCATATCCATAAACAGACGGTAAGCCGTGTAGGAGATACCGCTTGCAATGGCAATCAGCAGTATGCCGGGTAACAGGTAATTTACATAGTTATCCGTGCCGGTTTGAATTGAGCCGCCGAACACGTAGACGAACAGCAACATAAACGCAATCGGCATGATGGTGACCGTGATGATGGTGTCCAGGCTGCGGAAAATATGGCGCATGGAACGTCCAAGCATCACGCCCAGATCGCTGAAATAGTGTTTGTGCATCGCATCCATTTACTTTTCCTCTTTATTAGCGATGATTGAAAGGAATATCTCCTCCAACGTCGGTTGCTTTTCAATGTATTCCACTTTTGCAGGCGGGAACAGTTTCTTTAACTCCGCCAGCGTGCCGTTGGCGATAATCCTACCTTCGTGCAGAATGGCAATCCGGTCGGCAAGCTGTTCGGCCTCATCCAAATACTGCGTGGTCAGAAAAACCGTCGTTCCACCGTCGGCAAGCTCTTTGACAATCTTCCAAACCTCGAGGCGCGCCTCGGGATCAAGCCCGGTGGTCGGCTCGTCGAGGAAAATGACCTGCGGTTTCCCTATAAGGCTCATGGCGATGTCGAGCCTGCGCCGCATACCGCCCGAATAAGTAGAAACCCTGCGATCGGCGGCTTCGATCAAGCCGAAGCGTTTGAGCAACTCCTCGGCAACCTGACGCGGATTATTCAAGTGCCGGAGCCTGGCGATCATGATCAGATTTTCCCGCCCGGTCAGAATTTCGTCCACGGCGGCGAATTGCCCGGTCAGGCTGATTGACTGCCGCACATCGTCGGGCTTTGAGGTAACATCGAATCCGTTTACAGTGGCGGTTCCGAAGTCCTGTTTCAGCAGCGTGGTGAGGATTTTAACGATCGTTGTCTTGCCCGCGCCATTCGAGCCAAGCAAGGCGAAAATACTGCCCTTTTCCACCTCGAAATCCACGCCCTTTAGGACATCCAGCTGTTTGTAGGACTTTTGCAGTCCTTTACTTTGAATGGATAAGTTTTGCATCACCGTTAATCCTTAGATAACAGTTACCTTTGATAAATCTGCCTGCATGCCTTTGAGGGCGGCATAGGTCAGCTTGTCCATCGTCGCCTCGTCAAAGTTGATGGTTTTGATGGCACGGTAGTATTTCTTAGACCAGGTAGACCAGGTAAACGGTGCAAGGAAGGACACATTTCTAAGGGTCGCGCCCTTAAACGTAGCTTCGTTCAACGCCGTCTTGTCGAACTTGACGCCAATAAAGGTCAGTCCGTCCAGGCACATCCCGCGCAGGTCACAGTATTTGAAGTCCACACCGCTAAAGATACAGTTTTCAAAGATCGTTTCTCTAAGGTCGAGCATGTTCAGCTTTACGTCGATCAGTTTTACATCGCTGAATTTTGCTCGGGTCAGCCCTGACGTGCTGATTTCGGTGCGAACAAGAATGCTCTTGTTGAAGCTCGCACTCGTAAGGTCACTGACGTACAGGCTGCAGTCGGTCAGATTT